>PMOH01000358.1 GCA_003161515.1 Deltaproteobacteria bacterium | reverse complement strand
CGGATTCGCGGCAAGCGATTTTTGATTCCGCGCGCCGAGGTTGCACGCGAGGCGATGCCGGAAATTTTGCGCGAGAGAGGTGCGAAGGAGGTCGTGGTCGCGCCGGCTTATCGGACGATCAAACCGAAGGGCGCGCAGGTTGCGCGGGTGCGCGAGTTGATAGCGGCGGGGAAGATCGATCTCGTGACGTTTACCAGTTCGAGTACGGTCACGAATTTTTGTGAGATGATTGGCGGGTCGGGGAAGGGGATTAGAGCGGCGGCGATTGGGCCGATCACGGCGGCTACCGCTGAAGAGCGGGGATTCGAGGTGGTGGTGAGGCCGCGCGAGTACACGATTGAGGCGCTGACTGAGGCGATTGGTGAGTATTTTGCTATGGGGAAGAAAGAGACATGACGCAGAAAGATAGGCAGCAGACGTGTGCGCTTGTTGGTTGCACCGCAGCACCCTCACCTACCGGCGGCTGCGCCCGCCGGCCGCCTCTCCCGTAAAGTAACGGGCGAGGTAAGAAGGAGCGGAGATTCTTCGCTTCGCTCTGAATGACACAATGCACCGGAATGAAGCTCGAGCGTCATACACCGCGGTTGATCCGTGGTTGGGGGTGCGTCGGCCGGCGTCGAGAAAGATCCGGGGTCCCTCGGCTTCGCTCGGGATGACACAAGAAGAACTCGGGATGACACAAGAACAGCTAAGACTACGAAGTGTTGGTCGACGCCAGCAACCTAACCCCTAACCCCTTCCCGAGCGGGAAGGGGGACCGGATTTATATTAGTGAGAGCAAAAGGGCGTCCTCGCCATTTTGCGACTAGTACTGGGTGCAGGGGTCACCCTGCCGAAGGAAGTTTGAAACCCACCGCGGGTTTCAAGTTCAATTTCAGGAACGGAGTTTGCGGGCGGCTTCTTTTGCGAAATAGGTCAGGATTAGATCGGCGCCGGCGCGTTTGATTGAGGTCAGCACTTCCATTGTGGCGCGCTCTTCGTCGAGCCATCCGTTGAGGCCGGCGGCGCGGATCATCGAGTACTCGCCGGAGACGTTGTAGGCCGCTACCGGGGCGTTGAATTCCTGTTTTACGCGGAAGATTAAATCGAGATAGGGAAGCGCGGGTTTGACCATTACGATGTCCGCGCCTTCTTCGAGGTCGAGCGCAACTTCGCGCATCGCTTCGTCGCCGTTGGGCGGGTCCATCTGGTACGAGCGGCGATCGCCGAATTTCGGGGCCGACTCTGCCGCCTCGCGAAACGGGCCGTAGAAAGCCGACGCGAACTTTGCCGAATACGCCATGATCGCGACGTGACTGAAGCCGTTGCTGTCGAGTGCGGTGCGGATAGCGCCGACGCGGCCGTCCATCATGTCCGACGGCGCGACGATATCGGCGCCCGCGCGCGCGTGCGACAGCGCCGAGCGGGTCAGCAGTTCGAGGGTCGCGTCGTTGTCGACATCGTTGCCTGCGAGCGCGCCGCAATGGCCGTGGTCGGTGTATTCGCACATGCAGACGTCGGTGATCACAGCCATCCCGGGCACGCGTTCCTTGATCTCGCGGATCGCGCGCTGCACTTCGCCGTCGTCGTTCCACGCCTCGCTGCCGTTGGCGTCCTTGCGTTCAGGAATTCCAAACAGGATGACGGCGGGGACGCCCGCGGACCAGGTCTCGCGCGCTTCCGCGACGATGTTATCGACCGACATTTGCGCGACGCCGGGCATCGAGGAGACGGGTTTTTTCACGCCGCGGCCCGGGCATACGAACATTGGGAGGATGAGGTCGTCGGGTGATAGGCGGGTTTCGCGGATCATGCGGCGGATTGTTTCGGTGCGTCGGAGGCGACGTGGGCGATTGATTGGGAAGGGCATTGTGTAACCGTGGCGATTATATAAGAGAGAGGAACCTAACCCCTAACCCCTTCCCATAGTGGGAAGGGGAACTGGAATTAAGAGAGGGACGGACGTGGGTGAGGATCGATCGACAACCTAACCCCTAACCCCTTCCCGAGCGGGAAGGGGAACCAGAGTGTGAAAAGGCGCGGTCAGGTTTGGCGGGTTGGTTTGATGTGGGTTTCGTAGTACGGGCGCATCGAGCGGAGGGCGCGCATCTGATGGTACGCGAGTTCGTCGTCGGGATAGCGATGCTCGGGGCCGAGGATGCAGTTGGCGCGCGCGTGGCATCGAGGGGTGCAGTCGGGCTCTACTTCCACGCGATGGGTCAGGCACTTCGGGATGTCCCATCCGGATTCGACGCTTACCGCCCCGGCCGGGCATGCGGGGATGCAGGTGCGCGCGGTGCAAGTGGGACATGGGTCGAAGCCGAGCGCGTCGCCTGGCGAATCGAGTTCCTCGTCGAGCAGCAGTGCGGCGCGAAACGCGATCCATGGTCCATATAAAGGATGCACGGTGACGCCGAGGATGCTTGGGCCGGCGATGCCCGCGACTTTGCCGAGGTCGATGAAGCTGAGGGTGCGGCCATTGCTCATGAACGGGTAAACGGGGGTGCATCGCAGGCCCGAGGCGCGAATCGGGGCGGCGAGATCGCGCTCGACAACTTCGCGGGTGAAGTCGTCGAACGGATTTTCTCGATTCCACCATCCGGAATTTTTCGCGGCATGGGATTTCAGCGCGTCCCACAGCGCGCCGCCGCCGTTGCCGATCACGACGATCGATCGCGCCCTCGGATCGATCGCCGACGCGCGCGAAACTTCCTTGACCGTGACGTCGTAGCGCGCGACGGGAGTCGCCGCCACCAGGTCGAGTCCGTGCGGTAAAGCAGCGCGGCGGATTTTATCCAGCGTCGAGGTCATGCGCATAGCTCATGGAGGAGGCACGAGCGCGAAGATCGCGCCGAAGCCGCATTGCCCGCCGAGCTCGGTCATCCCGTAGAGCGTGCCGCTCAGCAGGATGACGTCGTCGTCGGGTTTCTGGCCGTCGGTGGTGCCACCCTGAAAATCCCAAATTCGATCGTAGCCGGTGCCGTCCGTATTGATTTGAAAGACGCTGCCGTTGCCCTTGTTGCCGCCCGACTTGGTAGTGCCGTAGAGCGTGGTGCCGTCGAGCAACAACGATCCCAAGGGATTGATGCCGTCGTTGCTGCCCGGGTTGCCGAAGTTTTGCAGGATGGTGAAGTGCTGGCCGTTGGTCTGAATTGAAAACAGCGTGCCGTTGCCGTACTTGCCGCCGTTTTCGGTCAAGCCGTACAGCGTCGTGCCGCTTTGCACGAGCGTGCCGTGGTCGGGAGTCGCGCCGTTGCTGCTGTTGGCGCTGAAGTTGTGCAGGACCTTGAATTTGTTTTTGCACTTTGAGTTGGCCGAACTGCAGATGTGAGAGAAAGAGAACACGACGCCGAGCTTCGAGGTGCCGCCGGCTTGCGTCATGCCGTAAAAGGTTTTGCCGTTGGGATCGAGAATGAGCTGGCCGTGTGGATCGGCGCCGTGCGTGCCGTCGAAGGAGTGCAAGCGCGCGTAGGTACTGGTCGAAGTGTCGAAGGTGTAAATGGCGCCGTTGCCGCCCTTGCCGCCGAGCGAGGTCATGCCGTAGAGCACGCTGCCGACACTGTCGAAGCAACTGAACGGCTGTGCGCTGTAGTTTTTCGCGCCGCTCGCGGGGAAGCTGAACAGGAGCGGCGACGAGTAGCCGCTGCCGTCGTCGTTGATGCTGAAGATGGCGCCGTTGCTATGTTGCCCGCCGGTGAGCGTCGTTCCGTAGAGGACGTTACCGACCAGCGTCATCGCATTGTTCTCCGGATCGTCGCCGTCGGTCTTCGCGCCGGCGAAGTAATTGTCGACCACGTAGCTGGAACCGGTGGGCATGAGCTGGAAAATCGTACCAAAGCCGGGGCCCTTCGAAGTGGTGGTCGAGGTGCGGCCGAAGAGCAGGCCGGTGGCGGACGCGTAGGTCAGCGAGCCCCTGGGGTTGGCGCCGTCCATTGCTTTGCACTTGTCGGGAGTGGGGCCGACGCCAAAGGAATACAGCAGGGTCTCGGTGCCGGTCGGCATGGCGTCGGGGACAGAATTGACGGCACGGGCTGTGGGAGCCATCGTCAGCGATAGCGCGGCGACGAAGATCGCGACTGCGGCGAAGATAAATTTGCGATCGAATCGAATCCGAGAAAACATATTGCCTTCCCTCTACCGAACCTTGATAGCAATCAGTCGAGCTTCATTGTAAGCGAGCGGAGTGAACTAATCGATGCTGCGACGCTATGCGATTTTGTAAGTAACGAGCGCGTCGGCGACGAGGGCGTCGGAGGCGTCGGTGATTTCTACGGTGAGGCTTGCGATGCGCTTGCCGTGGCGCTTCACGCGCGCGCGGGCGATCAGATCGGAACTCACGGCAAAGCCGGTGTAGTTCACCGTGATCGAGATGGTCGCGGTGCGGGTCGTCGCGGCGAGGCTCCAGACCGCGGCGCATGCGGCGACGTCGGCGAGCGCGGCGATCGCGCCGCCGTGAACGGGCGCAGTGGGACCGCCTTCGTTGAGAAGGCGCAAATCGAACGGCATCCGCAGCGTCGCGGAGCCGTCGGTGGCGGATTCGATCTTAAGGCCGAGCAGCGCAGAGAACGGTGCTCGCTCGAGCAGTTGGATGAAGCGGTTGCGATCCTGATCGGCGGACATTTAATTTCTCCGTCGCGAATTTGATTTCGCCAGCTTGAGCGCCAGCGCGACTGCCTGCGCGGGAGTATCGGCGCGGCTCATCCCGTCAATCTCGGGCCACGAATCGAGCGCGACGATTGGCTTGCCGAATTTTTTCGCGAAGCCAATCTCGGCCAGCGTACCGCCTTCGCCGGCCAGCGCTATGATCGCGTCGGCGCTCGCGACAATCACGGCGTTGCGGGCCTCGCCGATGCCGGTGGCGATCGCAAATTCGATATGCCGGTTCGCCGCACGTCGATCGTAACCCGGCAGGATTCCAATCGTATGCCCGCCTTCCTCACGTGCTCCGGCCGCGGCAGATTCCATCACGCCGGTCCGGCCGCCATTCAAAAGGACGGCGTCGCGCCGCGCAATCTCGCGGCCCAGCTCGAATGCGAGCGCGCAAACAGCGCGCGGCGCGTCACCGGCGCCAATCACCGCTACGACTTGCCTCCTTTTCAGTGAAGCCGCCATCGGCGGGATTGCTCTTACAGGCCGAGCGCGGCGGGGAGTTCCGCGAGGTCCTGGATTATGATGTCGGGCGCAGGGATGTTCTCGGGCAACTCGCGATTGCGCGTGCGGATCCATGCGGAATGCATCCCGACGCCCTTGCTGCCGAGCACGTCGTCGAGCGGAGTGTCGCCGACGAACAGGATATCGGCGGGCTCGAGATGCATCGCGTCGAGAATTGTTTTGAAGATGAGAGGGTTGGGTTTTCGATAGCCGGTGTCGGCCGAGATAATCACCGCGGTGAAGAGCTCGCGGATGCCCGTATCGCGCATGATCAGGTGACCGGTCTCGGAATCGTCGAAGTTGGAGATGAGGCCGAGGCGATGATGCATCGCGATTTTTTTCATCGCCTCGATTCGCGCGGGTGGCGCCTTGGTGACCTCGCGCACGCGCGCCATGTGGATGCGGCGAAGATTTTCCGCCAGCGGCGCGGCGATGCGTTCATCGACGTCGAGGATTTTGAGCGTGCGCGCGAAGCGTTCGAGGCAGGTGATCTCGAGCGCGTCGTGCTTCGAGCGCTGGTTGAATATCTCGCTGTAAACCGAGGCGTGCGCCTCTGAGAATTTCTCGCGGTCGAAGCGCTTGCCCAGCGCGGTTTCCAGCGTGTCGTAGAGCAGGGGCGTCGTGCTGCGAATCTCGCGCCCGCGAAACTGCATCAG
>PMOH01000230.1 GCA_003161515.1 Deltaproteobacteria bacterium | reverse complement strand
AGCGTCAGGTGTGCTGCGGGATACGCGCGGCGAATCGCATACATCGCGGGGATCGCGCATGCGGTGTCGCCGATATTTCCGATGCGGTAGATGCATACCCGCTTCGCGTCGAGCGGCCGCCGCCGCGGCCACACACATCTTGCAACGCCGTTGAGAATCGCGTTGGCAGAGGTGCGGAGCGCGTTGGCCGCGAGCGCTTGCTGTCTAGCCAGCGGCATCTTTTAAGAAGGGACCGGGATTCTTCGTTACGGCAGCTTTCGCTCTGAATGACACAAGGACGGGTCAGGCTTTGGGGCGAAGGTTGCGAACGAATCGAGGATGGATTTCCTCGTTATCAGTAGCCCCGCCCGGTTCGTCAGTCGCCGTATCGGGACTGTCAGGCGTCTGATTCACGGCGGCGAAATCCGCTTTGGCGCGGCGAATGAAATCCGCTGCGAGAATCCAGATGCACACGAACGCGAACGTAATCGACGCCGCCAAGGTCGCGTTGCGGCGCGCTTTGGGTGCGAAGTAGTTGTCGGGGACGACCGGCGGCTCGACGACCTTGAACGCAAAGTCCGATTGCACCTGCGCGAGCTTCTCGCGCTGAATCTGCCGCGCCATCAGCTCGTAGAGCTGAGTCTGGAGCAGCGCGTCGGAAGTTTTGCGGACCTCCTCCTCGAGCGACGCGGCGGCGCTGGCGCCCGCTTGCACTTCCTCGTTGCGCAGCTTGTCGCGCAGGCTGTCGAGGTAAAATCCCAGCACGCGTTGGGCCTCGGCCGGCGAAGGATCCAGGAAATAGAGGGTGAGGTTGCCGCTCTTGTAGTCGTATTCGGTGCTGAAGCGATCGGCGATCATCGTATGCACCGACCACTTCGTTACCGTCGGCGCGTTCGGGCTTTGGACGCCGATGATGTTGTGTTCGAGATGATACTTATTTACGAGGTCGGTGGTGAACGCGTAGCTGTTCATGATCGCCGTGTAGCGTTCCGCCAGCGTGACGGTGTCTGCGCCGCCGCCGCTCAAGATTGACGCGATTCCACCGCCCAATCCGTCAACCACATCGCCCGCGGCTCCGGTGCCCATCGAAAGGCTCGCCTCGGGCTGAACCGGAGTGACGATGGCTTGCGCGCGATACCATTTCACGGTCAGGAATTTTGTGTAGAGGCCGTAGCCGAGGCCGATTCCGATTGTGAACGAGGCGATCAGCAGCCATCGCGAGCGAAGAAGATCAACGTAGTAGAGGAGCTGCAGGGTTGCATGCTGCGCATCGGTGAGATGGGCGTGAGTGCCGTGGGCTGAAGCGTCGCCGCCAGCGGACGGTGCTGAATGTCCGTTGCTGCCTGAGGGATCCATCAATTTTTCGGAGCGAGGTTTGCGCTCAACTTAATGCCAGACGAGGCCGCCCCAGGCTGGGTTGAAGGCCAGGCTCAACTGCATGAGTGCGCGGAAAGAATTCGAGTTGGTGTAGTTGATGTCGGTGACGTATTCCATTCCCGCGCGCGCCTTCATCTCGCCGAGCGAATTTGCCAGCGGAGAGATTTCCAGCGGCAGGCGCAGGAAATCAAAAGCGACGCCGTAACCGGTTTCGGTGTTGCGCGTCGGCGGCGTGTAGAACGGCAAGGCGATTGCCTGGCGACGAGTATAGAAAGCGTCGAGACCCATCCGCGACTGCAACGTGACCCATCGATCGATCTCGAAATTCGCCTGCCATGCACCGGGACCCAGCGAACTGCCCATCAGCGCGTTGTTGTACGTCCAGTAGAGCGAGTCGCTGTGAACCGAATACTCCTTGTCGGTGAGCGCGTACTCGAAGCGCGCGGTGGTACGGCCATCAATGGTGAGGCGCGGAACGAAGATTCCCGCGGTGTACGACGGCCCCTTGAACGGGAGCTTGAACCCGCCGCCGAACGTCTGGAAAAAATCCTCGGACAGATCCTCGGCGTAGATTTGCGTATTGCGCAGTTGCGGGATGTACACCTTGGCGAAGACGCCGAAGCGCGTGTTGGTGTTGGAGACGTTTGAATTACCGGTCGAAAGACCGGTCAGGTTGCCGACGAATCCCGCCGGACTGTAGTTGTCGTTGCCGCTGCCGCCGAACATGATCGTGTGCTCGACACCCCATTCCAGGAACGGCAGCGTTCTGAACGTGATCACGTGGCCCGACAGCCATGGACGCGAGAAAGTTCGTCCCGAGTTGAGCTGCCCTAGGAACGCCTGGTACCGATACAACCCGAGGTAACGAAGAATCGACGGCAGATGGCCCGGATGAATGTTCTGGATGCGCAGGGCCGGGAACGGCTGCCCGTTATTCGATTGTGAAAGCTGGTTGAAGTGCCCGACGCCCCATGACGTCTCCTCCTGCCCGAAGGAGATCGCCGTGTTGCCGAGACTGACCACCATCGCGCCCGTCAGCAGTTGCGCGCGACTCGCCTGGCTCGGACTGTCAGTTATAGGACCGGCGAGCGCGCCTTCGCCGTAACCGGTGATGAATCCTCCGACGCCGCCCCATCCCGACCATCGAAGAATTTCATTGCTGCCCTGATCGGTGGCCAGGCCGTCGTTGTTGGGCAGAAGTGGAGTTCCTTCCTGGAAATCGATTCCGCTTCCGTTTTGCTGGGTAGTGTTGAGCTCGCGGCGCTTGCCCTCCGACAAGACGTACTCGCCTTCGACGCGATCGAGCGGATGGAACATCGTCGGCAGGTTGTCTTCGTGGTCATTCTCGATCCATTGGACTTCGTCGGGCAACTGCAGCCTCAGCTCGCTGATAATGCTGCGTGCGAGTTCGTTCTGTTCCCGCATTTCGGACAGCTTTGATTCGGCTTCGACGACGATACGCGCTGCCTCGACGCGGCTAATAGGCTGAATCTCCGAAAGGTAACTGTCGGCCAATCCCAAGTCGTTCAGAGTAGAGAGCTCGTCGTAAATCGAGCTGTCGAGCGGGATGTATGCCGCGTAGGTCGATGCGAAACTGGGACGCGCGAGCCACGCAATTGCGAGCGCCGCCAGTAGCAGCGGAAGCTTTGTGCGGCGCTCAAGCCGCGCGAGGCTAGTGTGAGCCATCTGGTTCACCGACGCGGCTGGCAGTCTGTTGTTGCCGGCTTAGCTCGACTTGTCGCTGTTGCTGAATCGCAGTGAGCTTATCGAGCAAATCGACCTTTTTTTCAGGGGGCGATACCGGCTGTACCTCGCTCATCGCCGGCTTGTGACTATTTGGCTTGATTACGGAATCCGTCTGAGTGACGGATCGCGCTCCCAGCCGCTCTGCAAGCGGGCTGTGGCTGTTGCGGAACAGGTAGGCGACCAGCACTTTGCGCACGTATTGCTGCGTCTCGGGATACGGAGGGACGCCGTTGTACTTGTCCACCGCGCCCTCGCCCGCGTTGTACGCCGCGAGCATCTCGACCAGGTTCAACGGCGCGCCATCGCCGTGGGTGGTGCGGTACTGTCGGAGAAAACTGATGAAGCGTACAGCGCCGAGAGTGTTGCTGACGGGATCGAACGGGTCGAGGACGCGAAAGCGATTCGCCGTCGCCGGCATCAGCTGCATCAGGCCTTGCGCACCTTTGGACGAGACCGCGTCGGAGTTGCCGCCCGATTCGACGCTGGCGATCGCCGCCAGCAAATCGGGATCGATGCTGTAGAGCTCCGCCGCGGCGCGGATCAAACGATCATTGTCCGCGCGC
>PMOH01000332.1 GCA_003161515.1 Deltaproteobacteria bacterium | reverse complement strand
CGAACAGTCAGAACGCGTGCATCGTCGGGCGGCGCGCATTTGTTGCTGCGATTGCTGCGATACCTGCGATCATTGCGTTCGGTTACGCTGAGAGAAGCGTCACCGTCGATGCGGCGGGCGATTCGCCGGAATCGGGTGCGTCGGGTATAGTCAAAGTATCGATCGTGGAGTTCACCGACACCGGCAAGAGAAAGGGACTCGTAATGGTAGATAAAGTCGTCAAGACGGACGAGGAATGGCGCAAGGAACTGACCCCGGAGCAATTCGAGGTCGCGCGTAAGAAGGGCACCGAGCGGCCGTTCCAGAACCTGTATGCCGAGAATCACGACAAGGGCATGTACCGATGTATCTGTTGCGGCAACGCGCTGTTCAGCTCCGACACCAAGTTCGAGTCGGGTACCGGATGGCCGAGCTTCTATCAGCCGATCGCGCCGGAGAACGTCAAAACGGAGACCGACCGCTCACTTTTCATGAAGCGGACCGAGGTGATGTGCGCGCAATGCGACGCGCACCTTGGGCATGTGTTCGACGACGGTCCGCGGCCGACGGGATTGCGGTATTGCATGAATTCGGCGTCGCTGAAGTTCATTAAGTCGGACGAACCGGAAAAGACCTGACCTCACACATGGCCCCTCTCACTACTGGAGAGCGGAACAGAGGAGCGCTGCGCGATTTTCAGAGACCGGAACCGGCTTCGCATGCGCGAAGCTGTCCGAGGTCCGTTCCTCCCTTCGCGTTGCTCAGGTCGTCAGGATGACACGAAGACGCGAAGTCCGAGATCCTTCAGGCAGCTTGCGTCGCTCGCTTTTGTAAGGTGATCAATTAGGCTTGCGTGGCTCGCTTCGGAGGATGGCAAGACGCGCTTCGCGTTGCTCGCTTTGTCGGGATGACGAACGCGCTCGCGTTGCCCGCGCGTCAGCGGGGCGCGATTTGCCACTGGATCAGGGTGAAGCCTTCGGGGTGGTCTTCGAAGATGGCTTCTACTTCGGCGTCGAAAGCTACGTCAATCTTCGGGTTGCCTAGTAGGTTGCCGACCATTCTTACGTTGGCGGCGTCGGGGAGTTCTACTACCACTACTATGTAGGGGCAGGCGGATTTCAGGGCGGGATGGGCGGGGTGCCAGACGCGCTCCCAGCTGTAGATGCGGCCGGCGCCGGAGACGCGGTGCCATTTTAGGTCCAGGGTGTGGCATTTGTGGCAGATCCATTCGGGGGCGAATTGGAAGGTGCCGCATGAATTGCATTTCTGCACCACCAGCTCGTGGCGTTTTGCGGCTTCCCAGAATTCCCGGTCCAAGCCGTCGCGGGTCGGTTCCGGGGCTGGCATTCCAGCCGGTAAGTAGGTTTTTGATTCTGTGTTTTCGTTGCTCGCCATCGTGCTTACCTGCGTAAGATCAAATCGCTCACTGGCGCGACCATCGGGCCCGATACGACCATTGAGATTTCGGCGTCCTTGACCTGGCACGTTGACGTACCTCGGACTTGGCGCGCTGCTTCGATGATTAGCTCGAGGCCGTGCATGTAGCATTCGGCGAGGTTTCCGCCGCTGGTGTTGATCGGGAGCTTGCCGTTGGGCGCGGTCAGATTTTCGAAGGTGCAGAAATCCATCACTTCGTCGGGACGGCAGAAGCCATGCTCGACGATGCTCGTCATCACGGCGCCGGTGAAATTTTCGTACACCTGCGCGACGTCAACGTCGCGGGGCTCGATGCCAGCCATCGCGTAGAGGCGCGGCGCCAGGGTTTTGAAGTTCGAGGTCGCATAGTCGGGACCGTTTTCCGCGGCGGCGCCCTGGCGGAAGTCGGAGCCCTGCGCCGATGCCATTATGTAGACCGGCTTCTGCTTGAGATCGCGCGCACGATCGGCGCTGGTGACGATCACGGCGGCGGCGCCGTCGTTTTCGAGGCAGCAATCGTAGAGATGAAACGGCTCGACGATCCATCGCGAGTCGTCGTAGGCCTGGCGCGTGAGCGGGCGCCCGTACATTATCGCGCGCGGGTTGGATTGAGCGTGGTGATAGCAGGCCATCGCGATCGCGGCGAGCGGGTCCTGCGTGATGTGATGATCATACATGAAGCGGCGGGTGCGCAGCGCAATCCATTGCGCGGGCGTGGACATCCCGTACGGCCAGGTGTACGCGATGGGGCCGGAGATGGTGCGCATCGAGGGCGTCGCGCCGAAGCGGCCGAACTGGCCTTGCGCCAGCGCCCGGTACACAACTACACAGGTCGCGAAACCGGCGACGATCGCGGCCGCGGCGTTGCCGATTGCGCCTGAGCCTCCACCGCCGCCGCCGCCCCAGAACATGTTGGTGAAGCGCAGCTCAGGCAATCCGAGGGCGGTCGCGACGCGAATCGAATCGTTGCGGTCGTTGCTGTAGGACGCGATGCCGTCGATGGCGGTCACCGGGATGCCGGCGTCGTCGGCGGCGCGTTGAATAGCTTCGAGTGCGAGGCGGAATTCGCTGACTGGGGCAGCGCCGCGTTTGTAGTACTGGGTCTCGCCGAGGCCGGCGATTGCGGTTTTGTCTTTGATTGTGAATTCGCTCATTGGGTGCCGCTGTGATCGGCTTAGCGAAATGTTTGGGAGATGCCAAGGGGGGAGATAATCGCCTGCGCGGCGGGCGCCAGGGGTGACCCCTGGACCCAGTGTGAAGCGCAAAGTTGCGCGCGGCGCGCTACTTTGCTCTCAGGGGCGGCGTAGCTCGATCGTATACGTACAGATGTGTTGTTATGGAAAATTGCGACATGCTGATTGACGCGCAGAAATATTTTGTCGATGTTCGGATGCTCGATGGGGGGGCGATTCGGATTCGCGCGATTCGGGCTGATGATAAGGAGCGGCTGCATGCGCATTTCAGGGGGCTTAGCGAGAAGTCGGTTTATTTTCGATTCATGGGGATCAGGCGCGATCTGTCGCCGCTGGATTTGCAGCGGCTGACGGAGCTGGACTTCAAGAATCACGTTGGGCTCGTCGCGACGATGACTGAGAACGGTCGCGAGCGGTTTATCGGCGTTGGACGTTATATTTGCGGCGCCGATCCGACTCGTGCGGAAGTGGCGTTTGCGATTCTCGACGGGTTCCAGGGACGCGGTATCGGCACGCTGCTGCTCGAGCATCTGGGTCTTATCGCGGATGCGAATGGGGTCGCGGAGTTCGAGGCTGACGTGCTCGGTGAGAACCGGCAGATGCTCGAGGTGTTCGCGCACAGTGGCTTCGAGAGCAATCGATCTTTGGATTCAGGCGTCGTGCATCTTAGGTCGTCGACACGCAAGAAATAGAAAAAGCCTTTTGGAAATTCCACTCATCAACGGAGGTCATTTCGATGAATCCGGTCGAGTTCGCAATCGAAGACGAAATCGCAATCGTAACGATCAATCGGCCCGAGGCGCGCAACGCGGTCGATCAACCGACTGCCGCCGAGCTCGCCGACGCGTTTCGCCGCTTCGACGCCGATGACGCGCTCTCGGTCGCGATCCTGACCGGCGCGGCTGGGACGTTTTGTGCAGGCGCGGATCTGAAGGCGGTCGCGACCAGTCGCGGCAATCGCGTGACCGAAGACGGCGACGGGCCGCTCGGATGCACGCGGATGCTGCTCAACAAGCCGGTGATCGCGGCGGTCGAGGGATTCGCCGTCGCAGGAGGACTCGAACTCGCGCTGTGGTGCGACTTGCGCGTGGCCGCTCGCGACGCGACCTTCGGCGTCTATTGCCGGCGCTTCGGCGTACCGCTTTGCGATGGCGGCACGATTCGATTGCCGCGCCTAATCGGGATGAGCCGCGCGATGGATATGATCCTCACGGGTCGCGGCGTCTCGGGCGAGGAAGCGTTCGCGATGGGCCTGGCGAATCGCGTCGTCGATCCGGGCACCGCGTTGACCCACGCGCGCGCGCTCGCAAAACAGATCGCGAGCTTTCCACAACGATGCATGCGCGGAGATCGGATGTCCGCCTACGAAGCGTGGACGATGCCGCTCGACGATGCGCTCAAGAATGAATACCGCTACGGAATCGCGACGGTCGAATCCGGCGAAACACGCGCGGGGGCGGAGAGGTTCGCGTCGGGGGTCGGGAGGCATGGGAAGTTTTAGGAATTAATTAAAATGAAACCCGCGGTGGGTTTCATGCTTCCTTCGGCAGGGCTAAGCCCTGCACCTTAGAATCAGGAAAGATGCGGGACTTCGTCCCTGTTCGAACTTGGTGGGGGTGTTGCGCGCTGCTGGCGACGTCGTCGCCAGTAGCTTACTTGTGCGAGGTGGATAGGAGGCGGGATTCTTCGCTACAGCAGCTTTCGCTCTGAATGACACAAGGACGGCTGAGACTACGAAGTGTTAGTCGATGCCAGCAACCTAACCCATAACCCCTTCCCGAGCGGGAAGAAGAACCGGATTTATTTTTAGTGAGAGCAAAAGGGCGTCCTCGCCATTTTGCGATTTAGTACTGGGTGCANNCCCTGCCGAAGGAAGCGTGAAACCGTTCGCGGGTTTCACATACGATTAAGTTTTCCCGTTGGCTGTGGGGGCCATTGTGTCGGTTCATTGATTCCTGTACCGTTGTGGCCAAGTCAATCGTGACTTTATGCGCGCGTCGGATTCCGTGACGCCACCCTCTCAACCAATCAGACCCATAAGTTCGGCATTATCTTCTGAACTGGAATCCGGGGTTCTGAACCATAGGATTCTATTTGTCGTTTTCTGAATTTTCCGTATCGCCCGAGATCCATCGTTCAATCAAAGACCGCGGTCATCATACAGCGACCCCGGTCCAGGCCGGAGCTATCCCGGTTGCGCTTACCGGGCGCGACGTGGTTGCCACGGCTGAAACCGGCAGCGGCAAGACCGCGGCCTTTCTAATTCCGAC
>PMOH01000141.1 GCA_003161515.1 Deltaproteobacteria bacterium | reverse complement strand
AGCGAGGAGTCGGCGTTCGAGAAGGGTGACTGGCGCTCGCGCCGCGGCAAGCTCGGCAACATCAACCTGGCTCAGCACCTTTTCGGTCCCGAACACTTTCTCAACAACCTGCGCGCCGTCGAGGATCTAAAGCCGATCGCGAAACGCTACGGCAAATCGCTGCCGCAGCTTGCGCTGCGCTGGACGCTCTCGAATCCGGTCATCAGCACGGCGCTGGTGGGATGCCGCAATCCGCGCGAAGTCGATGACAACGCCGGTGCGCTCGGTTGGTCAATTTCGGACGCGGACATGAAAGAGATCGACGCGGTCTTTGCGCGTCACGGCGCGATCACGATGCCCGAAACGTGGCTCGAGACTGAATAGTCACTTGCTAATGAACTGAGTAGTCATAAATACGACGACAGAGGTGCGGTATGCCGATTCAGAAATTCGCGCCGATGACCAAGAATTTCCCGACCTTCGATTGCGATGCTCACGTGACGGAGCCGCCATGGCTCTGGGAGCGGGCGAAAGACTGGCTGACCAGGGATGAGTACGAGGCCCTGAAAAATACTATCTGGTACGATTCGGAATCGGCTCAGCTTATCGTCAATGGTAAGGCCGGCGCGGGAATTGGTTCACAGCGTATCGGTGGAGCGGCCGGGATGGTGAACGTGCTGTCGCTCGCGGGCCCCGGCCTCAAGCATGACATCCAGCGCGCGCTCAACGTTCGCAATCTCAATCCGAAGACCGCGCTCACCAAGGAGCAGGCCGCGTACATCGATCATAAAGGCTCCTACGAGCCCAAGCCGCGACTGCGCGACATGGATGTGCAGGGCATCGATCAGGTGATGATCATTCCGACCGACATCGATACCTACCCATGGCTGTTGAACGCCGTCGGCGCCAAGGCGATGTGCAAGGCCTACAACGATTGGGCGCACGAATACTGCCAGGAGAATCCCGAGCGGCTCTATTTCGCAGCGATGCTCCCGATGCAGGATCCCAAATTCGCGGAGCAGGAAGTTTATCGCGTCGCGGACAAAGGATGCCGCGTTGGCCTCGTGCGGCCGATCGATGCGATGGGCAATTATCCGATTCAGCCAAAGTACGAGCGCGTGTGGCGCGCGATGGAAGAGACCGGCGTCATTTACGGGATGCATCCGTTTCCAGCCTTCGGATCGCTCAAGCCGCCGGGTTACACCGAGCAGCACTCGGGCGCCGAACTGATCTCGCTGACCGCGACAACGTCGGGCCTGCCGCATTCGTTTCTAATCAACGTGCAGGATTTCCAGGCGGAAGCGTCGCTATGGGTCGTGATGGTGCTGATATCGGGGTTCTTCGAACGCTTTCCGAGAATTAAGGCGGCGGTCTTTGAAGCGTCATCGACCTGGCTCAGCTTCATCCTCGACGAATGCGACAAGACCTATAAGCTCTATCGCAACGAGCGGCGGCTGCGTCCGCTTAAGAAACTGCCGAGCGAGACATTCTTCGAGCGATGTGTGACCGGTTTCGAGGGCGATGAGGCGCCGCCGTCGCGTCTGCCGGAATTTTACGAGAACATCCTCGCGTGGTCGTCCGACGTGTACCATCACGACGGCGACGATGCCTGGCGCGCTATCGACACGATGCGGAAATGCGAACTGCCCGAGCCGTATCAAGCCAAGTTCCTCGGCGGCAACGCGCGCAAGCTGTACAGGATTGACGCGCCTAAAACCTTCATCGCCGATCGAGTCACGGAGATCGAGCGTCCCGACTGGTGGCCGACCGAGGAAGAGATCAAGCAGTCGCTCAAGCCCGAAGCTGCGGTCAGACGCATCGGAGTTTGATCATGGCGAACAAGCGATTTGCAGTTTTTGATAGCGACTCGCACGTGGTCGAGACGCCGGAGCTGTGGAGCAAATACCTGGATCCGGAATTCCGCACGTTAGGGAAATCTGCGCTGTGGCGTGAAGAGGGCAATCTCGGCTCATACTTGAAGGTCAACGGCAAGGTCTTCCGCGACACGATGAACTCCAACATCCCGCGCCACGCGATCTGGAAGCCGGGGATGACCTGGGACAAGGTCGGCGAGCTCAATCCTGATACTCGACACGCAGCGACCGCGGGCGCGTCGAATGCGGAAGCGCGCCTGCGCGACATGGATGCGATGGGGATCGACCAGGCGCTGCTCTATCCAACCTGGTTCGCCGAGGGCTTTCACCTGGTGGAGGATCCCGACGTCGCGTACGCGCTTGCGCGCGCCTACAACGACTGGATCGCGGATTTTTGCAGCTTCGCGCCGGATCGGTTGTTCGCGGCGTCGATGGTCCCGCTGCAGAACATCGACTTTGCGGTCGAGGAGTTTCGCCGCACCGCGAAGATTCCCTGTTTTCGGGCGGCGTTCATCCGGCCCATGTTTCTCGAAGGCCACTACTTCACGCATCCGATTTACGATCCGCTATGGGCGGAGCTCGAGAGACTCGGCACGACCTGCGCGGTGCATCCTGCGGTCGGTATGTGGAATCCTGAATGGACCTCGCACGGCCCGTTCTTCGAAAAGATAAAGACTCGGCTGCACCATCGTTCCTTCACAACAGCGGAAGGAGGTGGCCCCGCCGCGGGCGGTGGATCGGACATCGCGTTCGGTTTCACCGCGTCGCCGCCGCTCGGCCATCCGATCGCGCAGATCCTCGCGCCGTGGCTCGACAATCACATGTTCGTCGCGTCGACGCTGATCGGATTCACGGTGATGCAGCGCTATCCGAACATGAAGATGGTGGTCGCGCACGGCAAGGCTTCGTGGATGGAGGAGGTGCTGGAGAAGATGGAAGCGTCAACGCGCACGATTCCGCTGCTGCACTACTATCCCGTGCGAACCGATACTGAAGAGATGTGGAAAACAGGCAAGATCATGCTCGGCTTCGACGCGGAGGAGCGTCTGATCCAGAAGTTGCCCGAGGATTTCGCCGAGAAGATCGTGTGGGGCTCGCGTTATCCGCATCACGACACGACCAGCGCACGGGACGCGATCGATAAGATGGCCGAAGCGAATGTCGCGGAGCCCACTATTGCGCGAATGCTGGGCGGCAACGCCGCGCAACAATTCGGCATCGACCTCGTGCAGAAGGTGAGTGCCTGACCCTCCGCGCGCCCGATCACTTCAAGCCGGTATTCTGTATGAACTCGACCGTGTTGCCGTCTGGATCGGTCACCATCGCGATCGTGACGCCAGGGCGGAACTCGGTGACCGGCACTGACGGGCGAATGCCTTTAGCCTCGAGCTGCGACATCAGTCCGCGGATGTCGGGCACCGAGATCGTGAAGTAGCGGTAGCCAAGTCCACCGGTCGGTCCGCCGGGTGCGGGTTTTGACGCCGGAGTCCGCTCGAGCTTCA
>PMOH01000002.1:20753-22132 GCA_003161515.1 Deltaproteobacteria bacterium | reverse complement strand
GCGATTCTGATCGCGCGCAACCAGCTCGGCCGGAGCCCAAATCCTGGCGATAGGAGCCTGCTGCTGACCCCATTGCACGAGCATATGCAGCGAAGTGACCAGGAATCGCGCCTGGTACTCCGTCATCATGCTGCCGATATCGACTGCCGCCGCGCGACGGCCTGGGATGTTGCCCAGGGCCTCGAGATCCTTGACCGCGTCAACCTGCAGACTCAATGGAATAGCGGTGTTGGTGGTGAAGGCCACGATCTCTTCTTGCGATAGACCAAAGCTCTTTAGCTTCTTTTGAACTAGAATAATGAGATCAGCTCTCGGCGTCTGATAGACGAGATCGTTAGTGACGGTGACAGCCGTGATGATCATCGAGCCAGGGACGGCCATCATGGCGGCGGACACCGTCATACGCGCCGAGAACATTACCCAGGCAACATGGTTCAGCTTCTTGGTGAGAATCGGATCGGAGCTATAAGGATCGACGTGCAGCTGGTGTGCGAGCTGGCGACGGACCTGGTCGTAACCCAACGCTGTCAGCGTAGCGGTACCGGCCTGTCCGGCCGCTTTGCCGGTGCCGAAGGAATTCGAAGCCGAGGATGCTATCTCTCCTGCACCCATGCTGACGCGGCTAAATAAATCTCCGACTCCGCTGGGCAGCCCGGTGACAGTGTCCATCGGATGCATGACCATATTTGCGGCGGCGCCTACCGGACGGACTGCGCTCGAGACCAGCGCGTTTGCGAACACACTGGAGTTGCTCATGTTATCGAGCTGGGCGATCGCTGGAATTTCGGAGAGCCGTATCTTCAGCATGTCGAGGCTCTCGACGTAGTAGGTGCCTGCGTCGTCATGGAACACGCTCGGGTCGGCGACGATAGTGTATTGGCCCATCACGCCGTTAGTCGGCGCCTGCGGTTGAACGGTATATCCCGGTCCCGAGAGTGGAGTTGCGGGTAGCAGGTCGGCGACGTTGACGACCGGCGGCTCCTCATACTGTCCGTTCGCCGCGCCAAGCTGCGACGGCTGGACGGCGGCCATCGGCGGAGGCGGCGCCTGTACTGCAGGTGCTTGCGCAGCCTGGCTCGGTGCGGACGACGAGGTTTGAGAACAACTCGCCAGCAACAGTCCTATCAACAGAACGGACAGCAAGCCGGTCGCGCGTTTAATTCTTCTGAAGTTCCGATTCATATTCTCCTGGACCATTTCTCTTCGCTGCTAAGTTCGTTTCGTGACACGACTGGCGCGAATCGCGGGCGACGTTTTGGTTTACTCGCCGCCCAAGATACGTCCGTTTTTCAGGAGAGCGATATTGTACTTTGGTACAATGGCCGAGTAGGCGGCGCACAATGCATACTTAGCTTGCAAGGGACCGTGCGGATGACGGG
>PMOH01000002.1:0-20677 GCA_003161515.1 Deltaproteobacteria bacterium | reverse complement strand
TGGACGTTTACATGCCCGCGATGACCGGGATCGAATTGTGCCGGAAAATGATCGAATCAGGACGGAGCCTGCCGACGATCCTGATCAGCGGCCGCGACGATCCACAGACCAGGAAAATAATCCGCGAGGCGAAACCGATCGCGAGCCTGCTCAAGCCGTTCGACGAAAAAAGTCTTCTGCGGGCCATTAGGAAAGCGTTGCCCGCTCATTCGAATCTTCCCAACTAAAACGCCGTCAATCCGCGGCATAGCGGCGATTAATTTTCTCATTAAATTCACGTGATCTAGAATTCGTCAGCGTTTTTCGTCCTCGGACTCTGGCTTTCGCGCAAGTACTTGTTGTAAGTTTTGCCAACGAAAGGATCGTTCCGCCGCCTCTCGTTCCTGCACTTCCGATCCCGGATTCAGGCATTCGATCTAAGCGAGCGGTTTCCGCTTTTCGTCGATGCAACCACGAATGAGGAACGCCAATATCGAGCCCAAGCGCGTCCGGGCTGCGCGCGCCAGCCGCGATCGGCGCGAGGCTGCCCGCTTCGAATCGATAGTCGGCGAACTTTCGGCAGCGATGGCCCGGGTGCCGGCCGACGAGGTTGATCGCGAAATCGAACTTTGGCTGGGCAAGATCTGCCGGGCGCTGGATCTCGACAGGAGTGCGGTATACGAGCGCGATTCGGCGGACCAACCGGTGCGCGCCACGCACACCTGGGTCCGACCCAATTTTCCAGCTTTCCCGCCGAACTACGATCCGGAGAAGCTCGTTCAGAAAAGCACTCAGTTGGTTATGTCGGGCAAGATGCTTGTGTTCGCGCACCCAAGCGAAATTCCGGCTGATAACCCTGATGCACGGCGAATGGTAGCGAAATACGGCCCAAAAGCTTCGGCGGCAATTCCGATGTGGGCTGGCGGCCGGGTCATCGGGGCCGCGAGCTTCGGCAAGTTTCGCTCGACGCGTGAATGGTCGCCGGCACTGCTCGATCAACTCGCACTGGCGGTGCGGCTGTTTGGCAGCGCGATCGAACGCAAACAATCCGAGACCGCAATTCGAGCAGTTCGCACTGAGCTCAGGGTCGCTTCACGCCGCAACGTGATGAGCGAGCTGGTCGCCTCACTGTCGCATGAAATCAACCAGCCGCTGGGCGCAATTTTGAGTAACCTCGGCGGTGTCGCGCGTTTGCTGAGCCAGGGCAATCCACAGCCAGCGATGGCTCTGGAAGCGGTCAACAGCGCGATCGATGATACCAAGCGGACGGCTGAAATCGTTCGGCGGATTCGCGCCATGTTCAAGAACCAGGTCGAACACAAAACTGCGATTGGTATCCGTGCACTGATTGGCGAGGTGGCGAAGCTTACGGCCGGCGAGGCTGCGGTGCGCAGGATCTCGGTACAGATCGAGGTGACGCCTGCCGGGCAACGCGTCATCGGCGACACTATCCAGCTGCAACAGTGCGTGCTGAATCTGGTGATGAACGCCTTCGACGCGATCGCAGATGCGAATACAGACCAGCGGGGCGTGACAGTCAAGGTGGCGCCTGAAAAGACCGGTTGGGTCGCGGTCAGTGTATGTGACAGCGGCGCGGGCATCGATCCCACCGTTGCGAACCGCCTGTTCGAGCCATTCGTTACGACCAAAAGCGAAGGGATGGGGTTGGGCCTCCTGGTGACCCGATCAATTGTAGAGAGTCACGGCGGCAGAATCTGGGCGTCGCCGAATCCAGACCACGGCACCACGTTTACCTTCACATTGCCGGTCGCTGCGAGGAAACTGGCGGGCGCTTCGAGACGGTTAGGTTGAGCACGACCACGGAGGTCGTCGACCTTATCGCTCAGCCGGCGTGAATCTGGAGGACTCCGGCCATTCGCACCAGATCGGCAATCGAGTCGGCGCCCATTTTGTTCATGACACTTGCGCGATGGGCCTTGACGGTCCGTTCGGTCGTGCCCAATTCAGCGGCGACTTGCTTGTTCAGCAGACCGGATGTGATCAGCGCGAAGACCTCACGTTCGCGAGAAGTAAGAGAACGCTGCAGCTCCTCAAGTTCGACGAGCTGCAATCGCTGCGCGCGCCGCTGACGCGAAAGATTGGCGCCTCGAGCGATTGAACTCAGCAGGGCTTGATCGTCAAGCGGCTTTTCGAGGAAATCCACTGCGCCTTTCCTCATCGCATGCATCCCGAGTGACAGGTCGCCGCGACCGGTTATGAAAACGATCGACGCGTGAGGAATAGTGCGGTTGAGTTCCTCCTGCAGCTGGAGCCCGTTCATTTTTGGCAAGTAAACGTCTGCCACCACACAATCGAATTCATTCGCATCGGGGGACTCGAGAAGATTTTCCGCGGCGGAATAAGGAGTGACCTCGAAGCCGGCGGTGCGGAGTTGGAACGAGAGGGCTTGCCGCACGCTCTCTTCGTCTTCGATCAGGGCGACCCTGATGCGTTTAGTAGTTGGCTCAGTTGGAATGTCGCGAACGTCGTTCGCGCGATTTTTTGCGGTCGGCACGATTTTCCTTCCCCGGACCATTCAGCGGCGAGACCCGACGAAATAGTACATATCGTTGACGGCTTCGAGCAATTGGGTTTTGGTCACATTTCAATTGCCAGGGCTGAACGTTGAGTAAGAAAAAAAAGCCGCGCGCGGATTCCACCAGAAAGATCCCGATCCGAGCGCAAGCGTCGGCGGAGTCGGTAAAGTCTCGCCTCGGAGCTGTCGGCTGGGGACTGATGGTAGTCGCGCTCTCGATTTTAACGATCATCTTCATAGTCCGATGGTTGCGTGAACCAGCGCGCTCGATTGAGACGGCATCGCCTATGCTCGATGCAAAATTTGTCGGAGCCGCTGAATGCGCCAGTTGCCATCAGCACGAAAACCAACTCTGGCGCGGATCGCATCATCAGTTGGCGATGCAACCGGCGGCGAATTCGACGGTCCTGGGCGATTTCAATCACGCCAGCTTCGACAACGGTGGCGTCAAGTCGAGTTTCTTCCGCGATGGCTCGAAGTTCATGGTGCGTACCGATGGGCCCGACGGCGCGCTTCACGACTACGCAATCGGCTACACGTTTGGGGTTTATCCACTTCAGCAATATCTGATCGCGATGCCGGGCGGGCGCTTGCAGGCGTTGGGGATCGCGTGGGACACGAGGCCGCGCGAGAGCGGCGGGCAACGGTGGTTTTCTCTGTATCCCGGCCAGAAGATCACGGCGCGCGATTCCCGGCACTGGACCGGTATCGATCAGAACTGGAACTACATGTGCGCTGATTGTCATTCGACCAATCTGCGCAAGAATTACGACGCTGGCAGTCGAACGTTTTCGACTTCCTACTCGGAGATCGACGTGTCGTGCGAGGCTTGTCACGGTCCCGGGTCCAGTCACGTGGCTTGGGCGAAGAAGCAGGGCGATTGGCAGACACTCAGCGCAAACGAGGGTTTGACGATCGCGCTTGACGAACGCAAAGGCGTCGCGTGGCCCATCGATCGCGCGAGCGGCAATGCGCGTCGAAGCCCGGCGCGTCAATCAGAGCGGGAAATCGAGACGTGCGCGCGATGCCATGCACGGCGCGGCGAGATTCACGAAGATTACGTTCATGGACAACCGGTCGGCGACGATTACCGGGTCGCGCTGCTCGATGAGGACCACTATTTCCCCGACGGGCAGATAAAAGAGGAGGACTACGAGTACGGCTCGTTCAGCGAGAGCAAAATGTTCCATGCGGGCGTGACGTGCAGCGATTGTCACGAGCCGCACAGTTCCAGGCTGCGGGCGCAAGGCAACGGTGTGTGCGCGCAGTGTCACTCGGCGCAGAAGTATGATTCGGCGGCGCATCACTTTCACAAAGCGGGATCCGCGGGCGCGCGATGCGTCGAGTGTCACATGCCAACGCGCACATATATGGTCGTCGATGCGCGCCGCGATCACAGTATCCGAATTCCGCGCCCCGACCTTTCGGTGAAGCTGGGCACACCTAACGCTTGCACCAATTGCCACGCCGATAAGCCGGCCCAGTGGGCATCTGACTCAGTGAACAAATGGTATGGACACACGCCGGATGGGTTTCAGCACTTTGCTGAAGCGCTGAAAGCGGGATCGGTCGGTGCACCGAGCGCGCAACAATCGCTTGAGGGATTGGTCGCGGACCTTGAGCAGCCGGCGATCGCACGCGCCACTGCGCTCTCGATGCTTGCGACGTTCGTCCCGTCGGCGACTGACGCAGCAGTTCACGCCGGAGTCCGCGACGATTGGTCGCTGGTGCGACGGGCCTCCGCTCACGCTCTGTCCAACACCGATCCGGCGGCCAGCTCGAATACATTGATTCCGCTGCTCAGCGATCCGGTCCGCAGTGTGCGGATCGAAGCGGCCGAAGTGCTGGCTGGATTGCCCGCGAACAATCTACCAGCGGATGTCGGCGCTGCCTTCAGTCGCGCCACCGATGAATACATCAGCGCACAGAAATTGAACGCCGACCGTCCCGAGGCGCACATGAATCTCGGATTGCTGTATGCGAAGGAGAACCACCTGGACAAAGCGGAGGCGGAACTCAGGACAGCGTTGTCGATCGATCCGAGTTTTGCGCCGGGCGCAGTCAACCTTGCTGACCTGTATCGCGTGCAGAATCGGGACGACGAAGGGGAACGCGTGCTCAAAGACGCGCTCAGTCGTTCGCCGGAAGATCCGTCGCTCGACGAGGCCTTGGGTCTGCTGATGGTGCGTCAGAAGCGCGGTGCGCAAGCGCTGGAACTGTTAGGGGACGCCGCGCGCGGTGAACCGGACAATGCGCGCTACGCTTACGTCTATGCGGTCGCGCTGAATGATACAGGAAAGACGCCCGCCGCGATCGATACGCTCGAGAGTTCCATCAAGGCGCATCCGTACGACCGCGATTCACTTGCCGCACTGGTGAATTTCCTGGAACAATCCGGCGATCTCAGCAAGGCGCTGACTTACGCGAATCGCCTCGAGGAACTGGAGCCAAACAATCCGGAGATACGCGAGATGCTGAAACAGCTACGCGAGCATTCCCACGGCTGATATGCGAGGCATTCTTCGATCAGGGCCCGGTTCCCGTGAGACTGATGTTGTGCGGGCTGGTTGGATCGTTCGCGACGCTGACTGACATGATCGCGCTTTCCGCGGAACCGGCGCCGGTGGGCGTGAACTTCACAGCTATTGTGCACGACGAATGAGCCGCTGCTGCTGTACCGCAGGTGCCGCCCGCGACCGCGAAGTCACTTGCGTTAGCGCCGCTGAAGCTCTCGCTCAACGGCAGTGAAAATCCTGACAGGTTAGTGACCGTCGCGTTCAAGGTCTTCGAGGTGTTCGTGAGTGTGCCATAGGCTATCGAGGCCGGCGTGACTGTCGCGGGAATGGTTGGGCCGGTGCTTAGCGCGATCAGGTAAGGACTCAGTGGATCGGGACTGTCGGCGATTGACAGGGTAGCCGACTCTATTCCCAACACGCCTGGCTTGAAGGTCACGGTCAATGAGCAAGCCTTGCCGGCGCTAAGGGTCGTGGTGCAGGTCCCGCCGGTTACTGAAAAGTCACTGGCGTTGGTTCCGCTGAAGCTCTCGCTGAGAGTTACCGCCCGGGTCTGATGATTGGTCACGCTGAAGGACGCTGCTGGCTTAGCGCCGAACTTCACGCTTCCGAAGACAAGACTGGTCTTTGTTAGTGTCAGACCCGCGATACCGGCGCCGCTGAAAGTTACATGCTGAGGACTGGTGCTGACGTTGTCGAAGATCATGAGTGTTGCACTGTGCGCACCCAGCGCGCCAGGGATGAAAGTAATTCTCAGCGTGCAAGTGGTCCTGGGTGCGACCGTGATAGGAATCGCACCGCAGGTTCCGGTGCCGCTTAAAGCATACTCAGCCGGATCGGATGATGTCGCGCTTCCAATGACCAGAGGATGGGTTGCCCCGGTGTTATCGACCGTCACGGTCTTAGTCAGGACCTGGCCGATCGCAACATTACCGAACGCGAGCGCGGCGGTCACGGACATCGTGGTGGTCGCGGTGGAAGTTGGAGTCGCAGTCTGAGTTGGACTGGCCGTCGCGGTAGCCATGGTTGTACTGGTATTTGTGGCAGTCGGTGTCGCCGTTGCGGTCGAAGTAGGTGTGGAAGTACTTATTGGCGTGGCGGTGGCGGTTGCGGTTTGAGTAGCCGTCGAAGTGGCCGTTGGAGTCGCAGTCCTTGTAGCGCTGGGCGTGGGCGAAGACGAACCGCCGGAGCCAAATGCTATGACGTTGGCCGAATAAGCCGGGAAATTGTAGGAAAAATTGGTCGATAGCCCGGTTATAGGGCTTGTCGCAATGTCGGCCGAGCCGATGCCGGTCTGTGCGGCGTTGTCTTGCGGGATACCGTAAGAATATAGAGTCCCGGTGCTGCCTGGTGAGGTTCCGCTGACAGTGATGTTGGCATTGAGTGCGGTGCTGGAGCTCTTATTCACGACCAGCAGGGTCAAGCCACCGTTAGTACGTTGTGCTGCACAAACACTGAGGTACGGATAGTCACTGGCGGCGGTGACGAGTTGATCGCCGCCACGGGCGAAGTGTTGCAGCAGTTTGTCGATGTACCAGGTTGGATAGGTGTCAGCAGGGCCGACCGGATCGACGCTATCGGTGACGCCATAGTCGCCGTACTGGCGCCATCCGTAGAGCGATGAGGAATTGTTGTTGGTGGTTTCCTGACCATTGCGCAGGTCCCACCAGACGACCGAGTTGAATTCGGTGTTCATCGCGGCGCAGATACTGTCGGCCAGGAAAAGGCCATTAACCAGGCTGGTGGTTTGCTTGCCCGGATTTGAATAGACGGAATTGTTTTCGGTACAATCCAGCTCGACGTTGGCGGCAGCGGTCGCGAGGTAATCGTTCAACTGTTGGCGAAGGTCGGCGGCGTCGGTGCTCCAGGTCCCGTTGGAAAGGAGCAGTCCTTGATCACTTTCCGCACCCGGCGCTTGCGCATAACGATGATAGATCAGGAAATCCGGGGTCACGCCGAGAGCGCGCATGGTGGCGAGCATTACGGGAGTCCATCCGTTGTGGGTTTGCCCGGTTCGCGGATTGACCACCGGATGATTGGTGTTGTTAGCGTAACTGTCTTCGCCGGTGACCGCCACGGCGCCAATCCTGATAGTGGGATCAACTGCCTTCATCTGAGTGTAGTATTGCTGGAAGCGCTGCGCATAGGTGTAGGGATCATGTGCGACAGGGTTAGTGTCGGTCTCCCATGTGCCATAGCATTCGTTGCCGATTTCCCAGTACTTGAATCCGTAATGGTTGGTGACGTTGGATTGCTTCACCCATGCGGCCGCCTCGGCGGGCGTGCCCGATCCGTAGTTGACGGTGATGAAGGTTTGCGTGCCGACCGTAGTAGCAACCTGGGCAAAATTGGCGAACGAGGTAGCCCAAGTCCAGGTGTTGTTGTCGGTCGTGTTGGTGGCCCAGTGATAGTCGTCGGAAAGCGAGCCGCCGGGGAAGCGCAACGCCTGCGCGCCCATCGAGGTCAGCAGATTAATCGTATTGCTCGTGTCAAAGTCGGAATCCCAGACGGCGGTGTTGACGGCAAAGTGTCGCGGATCGACGAGGCGCACGGGTTGCGCCGCGTTTACGGTTACGTTCACGACACTGGGCGCTGACTGCGCTTTGATTGAGATCGTGTCAACGAAAAATGTTGACTGGGTCGTGCCGCTACGATCCTGAATCCAGAATCCGTCGAGGTCGGGTTGATTCTGCACACCCAGCGAGGACAGCGGCAGAGTGACCTGCTGCCAGGTGTTAGCTGCGAGCGCGGGCAGAGTCACAACCGTTTGCGCCGTACCGTTAAGCGTCGCCTGGACTTGCAGCAATTGCCCGCCCGTCGGGCCGCCGTTAATCCAGAACACCAAACTGGCGTACGAGGTGGAATCGAATGGGGCTTGATGAAGGTAGAGCGCCTGATAAGGACCGGCGCTAACGCTGATGGAGTCGGCGCCGGATTGGACCGGCGCCGTATTGCTCAGATTGACCGTCGCCCAACTCCAGTTCTGCCAGCCGTTGACGAGCGCGTCGGTGTACACAGTCTGATCGGATTGCGCCTGCGCGAGCGCTGGGCGCCCGAGCCAGACGAGCAGGGGCGTCAGAATAAGGAGCAGCGATAGCGCGCGCCGTAGCGTAATAAATCGAAGCATATTGCTACAACATGTATAGTCAGATTTCAGCCGGGAACAAAGAGCTGCGTAGCTGTTTGCATGGCTGAGATGTTCGATGGCTGGAGCAGGGTGCGGCTGGCTGCATGAACGGGCCGTAGAGTACCACGCTCCGACCGTTGAATGGTCGCAACTTCGTGGGATTGGTCACGAACGAGGTATTGTACTTTGGTACAATAGTCGGCTGCCCGCGCATCAATGCAGAATGTGTCTCCGCAGCGCCAGTCCTCAAGGCTTCGGGAGCCGAAATCGTGCGCAACGGAAGTTGGAACAAAGGAGAACCATTCATGTGGAAAGTAAAATCGATATTGCAACGCGAGGGTCGGGCTAAACAACGTTACCTGTTCGGCGCGGTGTTGACTCTGCTGCTGTTCGCCGGCGTCGCTGGCGCGCAGTATGACCAGCATCCTTTGCTGGACAAGGCCGCTAACAAGGTCATCCGAAAATACCAGGATTCCTCGTGCGAGCAGCTGTGGCAGGAGCGACAGCAGCCCAAGTCGCAGCGGGAACAGGAAGCTGTGAATTTTCTGCGGAGCGATCCGCAGATGCGCGCCATGTTCATCAGCCGGGTGGCTGCGCCAGTAGCCAACAAGCTGTTCGAATGCGGGATGATTCCATGAGCGGCGCAATCCGTTTCAAGGCAATGGGGTACGCGCTGTTAGTCGCGGCGAGTGTACTTATGACCATGCCCGCCAATGCGCAGACGGCGCATAAGGCTTCGAAGGTTGCAAAAGGGCCGGCCGTGCAAGCGCTACCGGCGCCAGCGCCAGTACTCGAGCCCAAGGCGATCGAGATTCTGAAAGCCGCATGCGCGAAACTGGCCGCGGCCCACTCGATGTCGTTCACCGCGGTTATCAGTTACGAGAACCCGAGCCGGCTTGGCCCTCCGCTCATTTACACCGTGCGCGATGATGTAACTCTGCAGCGGCCCGACAAACTCAAGGTGATAACTCCGGGCGATGGTCCCGTCAACGAGTTCTACTATGACGGCAAACAGATGTCCGCTTTCTTACCGGCGGAGAACCTGGTCGCTGTGGCCAGTGCCCCGCCTACGATCGACGCGATGTTAGAGGCGGCTCATAGGGATGCCGCCATCTATTACCCCTTCACTGACGTGATCGTCACTGACCCTTATGAAGGAATCGCCGATGGGATGACGACTGCCTTCTACATTGGGCAGTCGAAGGTGATGGGAGGGGTCACTACGGACATGGTAGCAGTGAACAACAACTGGGTGTTTGAACAGCTATGGATAGGAGCTGACGACAAGCTGCCGCGAATGGCGCGNNAATTGGCAGATTGATCCGGTCATCGCTGCGGACGCTTTTACCTCGCCGGGACTCGCGTCGGCGAAACGAATCTCGTTCAGCCGTCCTGATCCGCAACTTCCACCGGGCATCAAGCCTCCAAAGAGAACCGCTGCATCGACGGCAAATTGAGGAACGCATCATGAAAAAAATAATCATCAGCTTGGTGAGTCTCTCGATCGCTACGCTTATGCCCGGCATCGCCGGAGCCTGGTCGCATGCGGGTGCGTACGGCGGCCATGAATCCGGCGGCGGTGGATCCTGGAACGCTAGTGGCGCGCGTGGAGCGTCGGCATCCGGAGGCGGTGGCTCCTGGAGCGGTAAAGGCGCCTACGGCGGCAGCGCATCGGGAGGCGGCGGCTCGTGGAACGCGCGCGGTGGCAACGGCGGCTCCGCGTCGGGTGGAGGCGGTTCATGGAGCGGCAAAGGCGGCAACGGCGGCTCCGCATCAGGTGGAGGCGGTTCATGGAATGGCCATACCGAAAATGGAGGCACCGCATCGGGCGGGGACGGTTCGTGGCACGCCAATGGCGCCAACGGAGGATCCGCGTCCGGTGGAGAAGGGTCCTGGGGTGGCCAACGTGCTAACGGAAACACCTACAACCGCAGTACTTACGGCAACACGTCGAGCTACAACGGCAATACCTACCACGCAAGTAACAACTACGCCACAACTACCTACAGCAGCTCGGGCGCTTACTATGGCGGTAGCTACAGCACCTACCATCCGCCTACCACGGTGAACTACTACGGCAGCGGTTGTTACAATTGCGGAGGCTGGAACACGGCCGGGGCCGCAGCGGCGGGCGTCGCGGTCGGCGCGGTGGTTGGTGCGACGGTAGCCAACGCGAACGCGAACGCAAATGCGGCGAACGCGTACAATTCCGGATACGCAGCGGGCAGCTACAACACCGCGTACTCTATGGGGGCGATCTATCCGACGACACCTCCCGGGGCGATCCAACAATACGTCAACGGTCAGACCTACTACTTTTACAGCAACACCAACACGTGGTTCCTGCCAGCCTACGGCGCGAACGGGGTTTACTATCGTGTGGTGCCTGTCCCGGATTGATTCGTTTCTGAGGTGACGAGCACGATTTCCTGAATGTAGTAGGTCTAAGCCGGAATGAAACTGTTTCCAGTGAAGAGAAAACCAATGAAATCTGCGAGTTTGAGAATAGTACTGCTTTCTTTAGCGATCATCGCGACGGGTTGTGCCGGCGCCAAAGTAAGCGGGCAATCTAACCAAGCGTCAATTGCCAACGTACGACCCTCCGCGGTCGTCATCTACCCGTTTGCTGTCAATCCTTCTGAAGTCACGATGAACCAAGGCTTCTTCCAAAAGGCATATGTAACGATGTCAGGCGCTGATCAGTCCCAACAGCAAGCTCAGCTCGCTGATCAGACAGCGCAGAACGTATGTGTGCAGGTTGCGGCAAATCTCACAAACAAGGGCATCACCACAACCTGTCTGAACCGCGGAACGCCACCTACCGGAAGTAACGTACTAATCATCGATGGCAATTTCACCGACATCAATGAGGGCAATCGACTTCGCCGGATGGTTATAGGTCTGGGGGCTGGTCAATCTACGCTCGATACTGTGGTTCAAGCCTACCAGAAGACAGATTTGGGCTCTCAGCAGGTGATGGATTTTAGCACTCACGCGGACAGCGGCTACATGCCGGGAGCAGGGGTTACCGGGCCTGCAGGCGCAGCGGCAGGCGGAGGAGCAGCAGCGGCAAGCTTGGCGGTGAACGTCGCGGCCGGTGGCGTGAAGAACGTGACATCCTCTACGGGATATTTGGCTGATAAGACGAGCTCACAGATTGTCGATCAGGTAAGCGGGTATTACGCGAAGCAAGGATGGAGCTCCTAGACGGGCGCGGCTGTGCGCGCTGCGGACTGATCCAATTTTGAACTCGATCGCTGAGGGAGGCATCGCCTGATGAACGCTAGACGTCAAACGACTGCGCTGGTTACGACGGTAGTTGCCGTGTTGATCATCGCCGGCTTCGTGGCAACCAGAGTTTGGGCCCAGCAGATCAACGGCGTGCCGGGCGCGCCTAGCTCCACTGTGACGCTTGATGGGAAGCAGCTTCCGCCGTCGCCTATGCCGTTTGGCGGTGTGATCAAGGAAAGTGCCAAGGATTCCACCCCATGGTGGCCGCCGCGCGTCGTACCGCCCAAGGGTGCACCTAATATCCTTCTCATCATGACAGACGACCAGGGCTATGGCGTTTCTGGCACGTTCGGCGGCGTCATCCCGACGCCCGCAATGGATCGCATCGCGAATGCCGGATTGCGCTACACCGAGTTCCATTCCACCGCGCTTTGTTCGCCCACTCGCGCGGCATTGATCACTGGTCGCAACCATCATTCAGTCGGCTACGGCGTGATCGGCGAATTGTCCACTGGTTATCCGGGCTATGACTCCATCATAGGACCAGATAGCGCGACCATCGGCACCATGCTGCGGGACAACGGCTATTCCACTGCGTGGTTCGGGAAGGACCACAACATTCCGGCGTTTCAATACAGCGAAGCTGGGCCTTTTGACCAATGGCCGGTCGGCGAAGGCTTCCAGTACTTTTACGGTTTTTTGGGCGGCGAGACAGATCAGTGGACGCCTTATCTTTATCGCAATACGACCCCGGTGTTTCCGTGGATCGGCAAGCCTGGCTACAATCTTACGACTGACTTGGCGGACGATGCCATCAAATATATAAGCGGTTTAAACGCGGCGGCACCCGACAAGCCGTTCTTCGTGTATTACGTACCCGGTGGTACCCACTCGCCGCATCAACCGACCAAGGAATGGATCGATAAGTTCAAAGGCAAGTTCGACATGGGCTATGAGAAGTTGCGCGACGAGATCTTCGCGAACCAGAAGCGGCTCGGCGTGATTCCGGCGAACACTGAGCTTACTCCGTGGCCCGACGGACAAGCCGCGTACGGTGGGGCGAAGCTGCCAAAGTGGGACTCGCTCTCGCTGATCCAGAAGAAGCTCTACTCACGCGAGGCGGAGGTCTTTGCGGCCTACGCCGCCTATACCGACAATGAGATTGGCCGCGTGATCCAGGAGGTTCAGGACGAAGGCAAGCTCGACAACACGCTCATCATCTACGTAAGCGGCGACAACGGCACCAGCGCCGAAGGCACCCTGGAGGGCACCTATAATCAGATGACCGCCTACAACGGCATTCTGACTCTCCCACTGCCTCTGCAGATGTTGCATTACACAGACTGGGGCTCGGACAAAACCTACCCACATATGTCAGTGGCATGGTCGTGGGCCTTTGATACTCCCTTCAAGTGGACCAAGCAGGTTGCATCGCATTTCGGCGGCACACGGCAAGGGATGGCCATCTCATGGCCCGGTCACATCACCGATGTTGGCGGCATCCGTCCGCAGTTCCATCATGTCATTGATATTGTGCCGACGATCCTCGAAGCGACGGGTGTCAAGGCGCCTGAGATGGTCAATGGCATCAAGCAAAAGCCGATTGAAGGCGTCAGCATGGCCTATACGTTTGACAAAGCCAACGCCAATGCTCCGTCGAAGCACGATATACAGTATTTCGAGATGGTCGGTAACCGTGCGATCTATCACGACGGCTGGATTGCCTCGACGACGCCGCCTGCAGCGCCCTGGCTGCTTGCAACGGGCAAGTTGACGGACGTAAACGACTACAACTGGGAACTGTACCACATCACTGAGGACTACTCGCAGAACAATGACCTGGCCACGAAAATGCCGGACAAGTTGAAGGAAATGCAGGCGTTGTTCCTGACTGAGGCCGCGAAATATCAAGTCCTTCCATTAGACAACACAGGCTTCTCGCGTCTGCTTACGCCGCGACCGAGCGCCGTCGCGGGGCGAACCGTTTTCACTTATAAGGGCGAGAATTCCAACATCCCTGTCGGAAATGCTCCGAGCATTTTGGACAAGGACTATACCATCACTGCCGAAGTGACGGTCCCGCAAGGAGGCGCGGAAGGAATGATCGTGACCCTTGGCGGTCGCTTCGGCGGCTATGGCTTATACCTGCTCAAAGGCAAGCCGGTATTCGACTACAACATGCTCGACTTGACGCATTACCGGTGGGAGGGAGGAGTGTTAGGCCACGGCTTGACGGCTGACGCGCTCGAGCCCGGTAAGCATACGATAGTGTTCGACTTCAAATATGATGGACCTGGACCCGGCAAGGGCGGCGAAGGGGTGTTCACGATCGATGGCAAAGAGGTCGCTCGCAAGAAGATCCCGCACACGATTCCGTTACTTATGTCGATAGACGAGACCTTTGACGTTGGGAGTGACACTCGGACGGGGGTAAACGACGACTACAAGCTGCCATTTCGCTTCACCGGGACGATCGACAAGCTGACCTTCAACCTCGGGCCGGAGCAGTTGACGGACGCGGATAAAAAAGCGATTGCGGAGAAGCTCGCGCGGGCCAGGGATTAGGTGTTCGTGAACAGTCTTTACGTAGTCACCGCGGTGATCGAAGCAGGGGCTGGCCTGGCACTGTTGTGTCTGCCGTCGTCTGCGGCGAAGCTGCTACTTGGCACGCCGCTACTTGAACCTTCTGCATGCGCCGTGGCACGCGTCGGCGGAGCTGGATTACTTACGATTGGAGTTGCGTGCTGGCTCGCGCGCAGTGACACGCAGAGTTCCGCCGCGAGAGGATTGGTCAGCGCGATGGTCATCTACAACCTAGCTGTAGTGCTTGTTCTGGGGGCTGCTGGACTTCAGTTCCAGCAGGTCGGCGTCATTTTGTGGCCGGCTGTCGTATTGCATACTGTGATGACCGCATGGTGCATTGTGAGCCTTCGAAATCCGAGCATCGCCGACAGACTTGGGAGTCTCCAGCAATAGCTATCACGCGATGAGTTACAACCAACCAATCGGAGACACTTCGCTTATCGCCTGTCTTCACTGCGATCTTCTGCAGCGAATTCCGGAATTAGAGCCGGGGGCGTCAGCGCGCTGCCCTCGATGCAACAAAGAGCTCTGGCGGCATCGAGTCGATTCGCTCAACCGCACGCTCGCACTGACGGTCGGCGCGACATTGCTGTACGTGATCGCGAACTCGGTCCCCATGCTTGGACTCACGATTGTCGGCCGCGATGCATCGACCACGGTGATCGGCGGTGCGCAGCATTTGTGGGACAATGGGCAAAAAATCGTAGGAGTGTTAGTGCTGTTTACGGCAGTCATAGCACCGGCACTGCAAATCGGTTTGATGCTGGCGATAGTGCTTGGAGGGATGCGGGCGCGACCGCCTGGATGGGTGGGAACGCTGCTGCGTTTTCATCCGACGACGCGCATCTGGAGCATGATCGAGGTCATGATGGTCGGCGTGCTGGTCGCGCTGGTCAAGATTGCGGACTACGCGACTGTGATCCCGGGGATGGCGCTGTTTGTACTCTGGGTGCTTGTCTTCGTTCTCGCCGGGATGTCGGCCGCCTTCGACTCTCGAGATGTGTGGGAGAGGATCCAGTGGGCGGACGAAGCGCAGCGTGACGGCGCGGGTGAGTTGGCGGAGGGAACGTCGTGAGTGGGACAGGCATCACCGCGATGCAACAAGGGTTGCAAAGCTGCGAAGGCTGCGGACTGCTATCGCGTCCAGAGCCAGGTGAGCAAGAAGGCCGATGCCCTCGTTGCGACGAGAAACTTGAATTTCGAAAGCCTGACAGCTTCCAGCGGACATGGGCGTTTCTGATTGCTGCTGCGATCTGTTACATCCCGGCCAATGTGCTTCCTGTGCTTACGACGACGACGGCGGCAGGCGCCGAGTCCGACACGATCCTCCAAGGTGTGGTGCTGCTGTGGTCGCCAACGGGATGGCCGCTGTCGATCATTGTACTGGTCGCGAGCATCATGATCCCAAGCGCGAAAATTCTTGCGCTTGGTTATCTTCTTATCACCAGCCAGCGTGGATCGGTTGCGAACAACGAACAGCGGATCCGGATGTACAGAATGGTCGAGTTCATCGGGCGCTGGTCGATGGTGGACGTATTTGTCGATACTTTCACCGCGGCGTTGATTCAGCTTCAGCCGCTGATGTCGGTGGAACCTGGACCGGGCCTGATTTTCTTCGCGGCGGTGGTAGTGTTTACGATGCTGGCGGTCGAAGCGTTCGATCCGCGGCTGATCTGGGATTCGTTCAGTTCGCAAGAGGCTGGTTCGAAAGAGGTTACATATGCCTGATCGCGATCCACCGCGCTCGTCAATACCTGAATCGAGGAACGTGCCTAAGAAGCGCACGCGACTCTCGCTGGTTTGGTTCATCCCGATTCTCGCGGCAGTCGTGGGCGCATGGGTAGCGGTTACGCGTGTACTTAGCGAGGGGCCGAAAATAACTATCGTTATGAAGTCGGCGGAAGGACTCGAAGCCGGCAAGACCAAGATCCACTACAACGGTGTCGATATTGGCACGGTTAGTACCATAGAGCTATCGCCGGATCACCGAAGCGTGATCTTAAAAGCGCAGATGGCGCCCAAGACCGAAGCATTTCTCGTTAAAGATACAAAGTTCTGGGTCGTCCGGCCCCGAATATCCGGCGCCAATGTCACCGGGCTTGGCACTCTCATTTCTGGAGCTTACATAGGTGTGGAGATTGGATCTTCGCAGGAAGACCAGCGCGACTTTGTAGCGCTTGAAACACAGCCGGTGATAACTGGGGAGACTCCTGGACGCTTTTTTATTTTGAAGACTCCTGACCTGGGCTCGCTCGACACCGGTACGCCGATTTACTTCAGGCGGCTACAGGTCGGCCAGGTGGCATCCTATTCGCTCGACAAGGATGGCAAGAATCTTACGGTCAAGGCGTTCGTGCAAGCTCCTTACGACCAGTACGTCAACCCTAACACCCGCTTCTGGCATGCGAGCGGAATCGACGTGTCGCTCTCCGCCAGCGGCCTCACCGTGCAGACCCAGTCGGTGCTGTCGATCCTTATAGGTGGCATCGCGTTCGAGACCGCACCCGCCGTTTTGGTCTTGCCACCGTCCGAAGAGAATGCAGTATTTACCCTGTACAGCAACCGGGCAGAGGCTTTCAACCCACCTCCACGCAATCCACAGACCTATGTGCTCGTCTTCAAGGACTCGGTGCGGGGTCTGTCACCCGGAGCGCCAGTCGAATTTCGTGGCATTCCGATTGGAGAGGTCATAGATGTTCGGGCGCAAATCGATCTTAAGACCTTCGAGTTCTCGGTACCGGTGACTATTCACCTGGACCCGACGAGGCTCGGAGTAAAAATCCTTGATTCGTCGCCCGGTATTGATCTCGAAACCATGCGCAGGAAATTGATTGACACCTTGGTGACCCACGGAATCCGTGCGCAACTGAAGAGTGGAAGCCTATTGACTGGAGCCGTATATGTGTCGTTCGACTTTGTCCCGGGCGCGCCGCGGGCGACAGTTGACTGGTCGCAGAAGCCGGTTGAGCTACCGACTACTCCTGGACAGCTCGAGGCGACCGAGGCGACGGTGGAGAACATTATCGAGAAGCTTGACAAGGTGCCGTTCCAGGAGATTAGTGAAGACCTACAAAAGGCCATAGTTCAACTGAATATGACCTTGGTGAGTGCGCAAGGCGCGCTGACCAGCGCGCGCGGCACGCTCAATAACACCAGCGCTCTCACCGAGCCGAATTCTTCACAGGTGCAGCAAATAGGCAGCACTCTGCAGGAAGTGAGCCGCGCCGCGCGATCGTTGCGCGTGCTTGCAGACTATCTCGAGCGCCATCCCGACGCGCTCTTACGAGGCAAGCCGGGGGAGGCGAAGTGATGACGCGACGTATCGCGCAACTGATCTCGATCGCGTTGATGGCGATAATAGTGGCAGGATGCAGCACGGCGCCGTCGCGGTTCTACTCATTAGCTTCGACGTCCACGGCAGATGGGACGCCGCCCACAACCGCCGCCGTGATGGTAGGCCCGGTAACGATACCTGCGGCGGTGGATCAGCCTGAGTTCGTGATGCAGGTCGCACCTAACCGCGTCGAGGTCAACGAGTTCAATCGATGGGTCTCTCCACTGAGTGATTCGATAGCGCGCGCTGTAGCGGGCGATCTCGTCGTGTTACTGGGCACGCCGGAAGTAGCCAATTCACAGTTAGCCAACTTCGCCCCGGACTACAGAGTCACGATCGACGTGCAACGCTTCGATTCAATACAAGGACAAGCGGCGGTTGTGGAAGCGGTGTGGACAGTGCGTAAAACCGCGGGCGGGGAAATCCGCTCGGGCCGCACGGTCGCGCGCGAAGCCGTCCAAGGTCAAGGCTTCGACGCGCTCGCAGCCGCGCACAGTCAAGCGATAGCAAAAATGAGCGGCGATATCGCGGCAGCGATCCGCGCCGAAGCCGAGCAGAAATCTTAAAGTTATGTTGCAACCGATTTATTCGAGGGTGAAGGACAAAATGATCCCATGAGTAGTATGAAGCTTCTATCCCGGCCTAAGCACCGATCTCTGCCGTTGATACTCGTCGCGGCGGTCCTGGTATCCACGTCGCCCATGGTCACGGGTTGTTCGCGCGGCGAGGACCAACCTGCTGCAGCGCCGTCGCCACAAGTAGAACCCAGCGTTGCTGCGACTGCGCCGCCGGCTGCTCCACCGCCGGCCGCTGCGGTTGAACCAGGTTCGCCACCCGGCGGTGCAACTGCGCAAGAGTTGCAGGAACTGGTCTCGCCGATCGCGCTATACCCTGACGTGCTGGTGGCGCAGATCCTGGCGGGTTCAACCTATCCGACGCAGGTGGTCGAAGCCGATCGTTGGCTGAAGGATAACTCTAATCTGACCGGCGATCAGCTGGCTAGCCAGGTGAATCAACAAGCGTGGGATCCCAGCATTAAGTCGTTGACTCAGTTCCCAACTGTGTTGAACACGATGAACGACAGCCTTGCGTGGACTTCGTCGCTGGGCGAGGCTTACTACAATCAGCCTGCCGATGTGATGAATGCTATCCAGGTGCTACGCAACATGGCTATGGCTGCTGGAACTCTCAAATCCACGGCGCAGCAGAATGTAGAGGTCCAGCCAGCGCCTCCTGCGACTCAAGGTGGTGCGCAACCGTCGGTGCAGCAGACTGTTATCATCCAACCGGCTCAACCGACTACTGTTTATGTCCCTCAGTACAATCCGACCACCGCCTATGGAGCCCCAGTTCCAGCTCCTACGGGATATACGGGAAGCGATCTGCTTCTGACAGGCGTTTTGTCGTTTGGAGCAGGAATTTTGCTTGGGTCGTTGATCAACAACGGCAACAACAACTGGGGCTGCAGTTGGAATGGGGGATACGGTCACAGCAGCTCGGTTAAGTACAACAACAACGTTTACGTTACCAACAACAATGTGTATCCGGGCCGGCCTCCGGCCTACCGGCCACCCAATGGGGGATATCCGCGTCCAGGTTACCCGCCACGACCGGCGCCTTATCCGGCCACCAGGCCAGCCTACAATGGCGGTAGCGCGAACAATCGTCCGAACAACCCTGCGATTCCTGCGACGCGTCCTTACGACAAAAAGACCGCAAGGCCGGCCAATCCGGATATCGCCAAACCTAATTTTCCCAAGGGGAGCACGCTGCCTAACAATCCGGGCGGTTCGAATCTGAACAAGAAAGAAGCCTCGAAGAATCGACCCGCACAGCCTGGCAATCCTGTCGCTGGAACGCGCCCCACCGGTCCTAACGCTGAAAATCGGCCCGCTAATAAGCTTGCCAATCGAGCGGCGGATCCAGCCCGAGGCTTCGCGAAAGATAATGGCAGCACAGGTGGCCGCAATAGCGCCCTAGGGGGATATGAGGCCGGGGGAAATGCGCGGGCATCCAGCGATCGCGGGCAATCCAGCTTCAAGGGAAATCAAAAGCCCGCTGGCGGTCGCGGGAACGGTGGCGGCGGCGGTAATGCGAATCGCGGCGGCGGCGGCCGAAATGGCGGCGGTGGCGCGAATCGCGGCGGCAAGAAAAAGGGCGATTGAGGAGTTCCGATGTTGAATGAAATGACCACTACCAGACTTCGATTCTCGCATGCTCTTTCAATTGTGCTACTGGCGTGGCTGTTTGTGACACCGCTTGCATCGGCAGATGACACTGGCGCGCAACAAGTGTTTCCGACGCCGGGCGCTGCAATCAACGCGCTGGTTGCAGCTGACAAGGCGGATGACGTGAAAGCGCTTAGCACAATACTCGGTCCGGACTCGGACCAAATCCTCTCGTCGGGAGATCCGGTAGCCGACAAGAACGCGCGCGCCGAATTCGTGCGCCGCTATGATGAGATGCATCGGCTCGCCTACGACGAGCAGGGTCGCGTCATCCTTTATGTTGGCGCCAACAACTGGCCAGTTCCGATCCCGTTGGTGAAAAAGGATACCGGCTGGGTATTCGACACGGCGGCCGGAAAAGATGAGCTACTGTTTAGACGAATAGGTCGGAACGAATTGTTCACGATCAAGGTTCTTGAAGACCTGGCTGACGCCCAGTCGGAGTATGCGAGCGGTACGCACGACGGTGGAGTCGAAGGCGAGTTTGCGCAGAAAATCCTGAGCGACGCGGGCAAGCAGAACGGTTTGTATTGGGAAACTGCAGAGGGTCAGCCTGAGAGTCCGATAGGACCACTCGTCGCGAAGGCAACCGCTGAAGGTTACAAGAAGGACAATGGCGACAATCCGATCCCGTTTCACGGCTACTACTACAAGATATTGACAGGGCAGGGCAGGAACGCTCCGGGCGGCGCAAGAAAGTATTTAGTCGATGGCAAGATGACGAATGGATTCGCGTTTCTGGCCTATCCTGCCGAGTATCGCGCTTCGGGAGTTATGACATTCATGATCAACCAGGACGGTGTCATCGTTCAGAAGGACCTTGGTTCAGATACAGCCACGTTGGCCACCAAAATGACTCAATACGATCCGGACAAGACCTGGCAGGAAGTGGACGAGTAATCTATCGATGGCGCGTCGGAAGCATAAGTCAGGCGAGGATGGCCTTGTTGCTCAATTGCGAGAAGAAATCCGTCGACGCCTCTTTCCGCATCGGCATACCGCGCTGCTCGCCGCGCTCATCGTTATGTTTCTGGTGCGACCTTTTACCGGCGACTCCGGGGCCGGTCCACCGCTGACGACGGTCGCAATGCTGCTTCTGCTTATGCTGGCTTTGTATAACATCGACGTCGATGAACTCGTAGGTGA
>PMOH01000068.1 GCA_003161515.1 Deltaproteobacteria bacterium | reverse complement strand
ACGGTACATGAGAAGCTGGTATTGCGCGGAGTGCATTTCGATTTCAACAAGGCGATTATCCGACCGGGTGATGCGGCCGTTCTGGATGAGGCGGTTACGACTCTGAAGGCCAATCCTGGCGTCGTGATCAACGTAAACGGTTACTGCGACGCGATCGGCGGTATGGAGTATAACCAGAGGTTGTCCGAGCGACGCGGGAACGCAGTGGCTAATTACCTGCTGAACGGCGGAATCCAGGCGACCCAGCTAAGGGTCAACGGCTACGGCAAGACCGGCTTCGTGGCTACCAACGCCACGGCTGAGGGTCGCGCCCAGAACCGTCGCGTAGAGCTGGTGCCCGAGCAATAGACGGCTCAGACAGATAGGCCTGTAACCGGCCGCAGTCCCGTCGAGGGGCTGCGGCCGTTTCTCTTTCGGCGGTCGCCTGTTGGATGCTGACGGAGGTCGCCAATTCTGCTATAGAAACCATCGCTATGATGTCCATACGAACTGTAGGGATGGGGACCGTCGTCACGGCGCTCGCATTCGTCGCACTGATCGGCGCCTCGCCGGGATGTGCCCAGTCGCAGGCTCCGGACGATGCGGCTTCGACGGCACCGGCCTCGGCGCCCGACAGCACAGCCCTTACGGCGACAGCCGTGTCACCGTCAGAGAAAAAGACCTTGGGCCAGAAAGTCAAAGCGCTGGTCTCAAAGCTCACGCCCGACCGGATCAAGCGCGATATCGAATTCAGGAAAGCATCGGCACTGTTCCCGGACTTCTGCAGACACTGGGAACAGGACCTGCACGACCGCGAGGTCCTCAACCTGTCTAAGTTGAAATTCGTCGAGAAGGATGGTTATCAGACCGCGACCTATACCGCCTACGGCAAGGTCGCCGCGTGCGAGTCCCATCAATCCAAAGACGGCTACTCAATCGGCAAGCTGACCTACGAGGAATACGTTTATTACCTGGCCGGCAGGTCCACCGAAGAAGCAAGGCACGCGGTCCCAAAGACCGTCAGCGATCTCCGCACCACGGAAATCTTCCGCTGGGACAACGGCAAGTGGTTCTACTAGGCGCGGATTAAAAGCGGGGCCTGCGCGCCCCGCACCCGCGGCAGGGGTGACCCCTGCACCCAGTGCTAATCGCAAAATGGCGAGGACGCCATTTTGCTCTCGGGTTCTTTTTCCTGTGTCATTCAGAAGCGAATGCTCTATTCTACCTCTACCAAGTAAGTTGCTGGCGACTACGTCGCCAGCAACGGGAAACATTCCGCAACAAGTTCGAACAGGGACGAAGTCCCGCATCTTTCTTTCACTGGGTGCAGGGGTCACCCCTGCCGCGGGTGCGGGGCGCGCAGCCCCGTTTTAATTTAGTTCCTTACTGCTGTAGTTCAGAATCCGCCGCGCGATAATTATCATGTTGATCTGCTGCGTGCCTTCGAAGATGTCGTTGATCTTCGCGTCGCGCATCCATTTCTCGACCAGGATTTTGCGCGAGTAGCCGAGCGGCCCGAGCAGTTCGACCGCCTTCTGCGTGATCAGCGTGACCGCCAGGCCCGCCTTGGCCTTGGCCATCGAGGCTTCGAGGCTGTTGCGCTTGCCGGTGTCGAGCATCCAGGCGGCGCGCCACGTGAGCAGTCGCGCGGCCTGCAGTTGCACTTCCATCTCCATGAAATCGCGCTCGACCGCGGTCAGACGCCGCGGCGAGATACCGTAGCGAACGGCTACGTCCTGTTGTTCGAGAAAGTCGCGGACGAAGTCGAGTGCTGCGCGTCCGACTCCGATCGCCATCGCGGCGACGATTGGGCGGGTCGCGTCGAAGGTCGCCATCACGTCCTTGAAGCCGCCTTCCTTGCGGACCTCGGCGCTGCCGAGCAGAGCGTCGAGCGGAATCCGGCAGTTGTCGAAGATGAGCGCGGCGGTATCGGAGGCGCGAATGCCGAGTTTGTTCTCAACCCGCGCGACGGTCATGCCGGCGGTGTTGTGCTCGACGACAAACGGCTTGATCCCGGGACGTCCCGCGGATTTGTCCACCGTCGCCCACACGACGACGAAGCCTTCGGACTTTTCGGCCGCCATCTCGCCCGCAGTGCAGAAAATTTTGGTGCCGTTGATCACCCAATGGTCGCCGTCGCGAGTCGCGGTGGTCGTGACCTGCGACGAATCGGAACCGAAGCTGGGCTCGGTAATCGCCATCGCGCCCCACTTCGGCTTACCTTCCTTGAAGCGTTTGAGGAACCGCTCTTTCTGTTCGGGCGTGCCAGCCGCCATCACCGCTGCGCCGCCGAGTCCGGAATTGGGCGTCGAGAGATACAAGCCGGCGTCGCCCCAGCACAGTTCTTCGGTGCTGAGCACGGTCATCAGGTTGGCGCGTCGAGGCGCCGCAGCAGCGCCGCCGTCGGCTTTCTTGCTTCGGTCGTTGCCGACCTGGATATCGGCCGCAGCCGACGCCGACCACATCGACTCGTAAAACTGGGTCGGCTTCGTGTGCTCGTGCTCGTCGCAGTCGCGCGAGATCGGACGCATCATGTGCTCGGAAACCGCGTGGAACATCTGGAGGCGGCTCAGAATTTGTGGTTCGAGTTCAAAATCAATCATGATTATCTCCGTCGCGGCCGTTTAGACCGTTGCGATTCCTTCGATTGCGGAAAATCCACGCGCGTTGCGCAGCCACATCTCGACCGGATGCTCGCGGATATAGCCGTGGCCGCCGAGCACCTGGACGCCGTTGTCGGTGACTTTGAGCGCGCTATTCGCGACGTAATTTTTCGCCAGATAACTTGCTTTCAGCGCGTCGCGGCCCTTGTCGAGTTCGTACGCCGCTTCCCACACCAGCAGGCGCGCCGCGTCGATCTCAATCGCCATGTCGGCGAGGATAAACGCGATCGCCTGCTTGGTCGCGATTGGCACGCCGAAAGCCTTGCGCTCCTTGGCGTAGTCGCGCGCGTATTCGAACGCAGCATTCATCACGCCGACGCCCATCGCGGCAAAGGCGACGCGCGATTCGCACATCAGGCGCGAAAAGTCGATTCCCTTGTCACCACCCAGGCGCGCATCTGCTCCGACGTGGCAGTCTTTCAGTGTGAGTTCGTAAGTCGCGAGCGCTTTGAGTCCCATGTTCTTCTCGCGCTCTGAAATCGTCACGCCTGCTGTGGTGCGCGGAACGATAAAGCCGTCCACGCCTGCGTAACCCTTGGACGCGTCCGTGGTCGCGTAGATCAGCATCGAATCTGATTCGGCCGCGAGCGGCACGTAACACTTGCCGCCGTTGAGGACGTATCCCGCGCCGTCGCGCTTGGCCGACACGTGCTGCGCGGACAAGTCGTAGTCGAAGCGCGGCTCCATGACGGCGGCGGTCGCGGCGGCAAAGTCGGCGCCGGCGAATCGCTTCAAATATTTCGCACGCTGATCGTCGGTGCCCATCTCGACGATCGGAAACGCGAACAGTCGCGGCGCGAGGACGTGCAGGCCTATCGAAATATCGCCGAAGCCGAGTTCCTCCGCGACGATCGCGCCGGTCACCGCCGAGCGCGTATCGCCGCCGCCGCCGAATTTCTCGGGGATAGCGCCGCTGACGAATCCGAATTGCCACGCCTCGGAAACCAATGCGGCGGGAATCGCGCCGCTTTCGTCGGCAGGCCGCGCCGCAGGACGAATCTTCTCCCGCGCGAACGCGCCGACGCTGTCGCGGATCATCTGTTGTTCTTCGCTAAGTTCGAAGTCGATCATAAGTGAGGAAAAATTCCTTTCGGTTAAAGTAACGCTTTAAGTTTCGATCTTTACCGTAGCTTTCGAGCGCGCGGATTCATAGGCCGCCTCGACCATTCGCTGCGCCGCGACGCCGGCCGCAAACGCGGGGTCCGGCGCGCACGCTCCCTTGAGCGCGGCGACAAAGGTCGCATCCTCGGCGGCGTACGGAATCATGAGGCGATCCTTGATCGGCGCGAGATATGGCCGCTCTCGCAGAATTTTTTCAGTGAACCTCGCCATCACGTCGTCAGCCGAAATTGTTTCCTCGTTCGCACCGGAGCCGCATTGAAAAACAATCGGACCGAGCGTATCGGCGTCCGACGCAGCAAACAAGTTCTCGGCGAAAACTTCAAGCCTGCGATTACTCGCACGCGCGATCATCCGATGCCAAATCGAGGTGAGCTGGCCATGCCAGCCGCCCGCGAATTCCATCGAGGTCGCGCCGAAGTCCTCGACTCCATCGGCGCCGGTCAGGTTGCGCGTGCGGCAATAGAGACTGGTGACGGGGCCGAACATCCAGGTCAGCAAGTCGAAGTCGTGAACGCTGTGCTCGATCAGCGTGCCGCCCGCGGTCAGCTTCGGATCGTTGCGCCATGCGCTCGCATGTGCGCCGCGGGTCGGAAAATCCTGGTCGTCGCGCATGGTGACGCTGAGCAGTCGGCCGGCGTCCTCATCCTCGAACATCGCCTTGATGACGTTGTACACGGGCGAAAATCGGAGCACGAGGCCGACCTGGCTAATCACGCCGGACGTTTTGATCGCCGCCGCCATCGCGGCAGCTTCGGCCGCGGTCATCGCGAGCGGCTTCTCGCAGAAAATATGCTTGCCGGCTTCGGCTGCTGCAATGCAGACCTTGCGATGCATCGCGGTCGGCGTGCAGATCCACACCGCGTCGATCGAAGGGTCCGCGATTATCTCTTCGGCGGATTCGAGTGCGCGCGCGCCCTGCCATCGCGCCGCAAGATGCTCCGCCGCTGGATGCGACACGTCGGCGACCGACACCACGCGCACGCTTTGCTCGGTGCGATCGGCGACGTAGCGAAGCATCATCGAATGCAACTGGCCTATCAGGCCGGCGCCGATGATGCCGACGCGAATCTGTCCGGTGATTGGAGTTGGCATCAGGAGTTCCCGGATTTTTCCTCGCGGCGCAGTTTTTCCAGCTCGCGTTCGCGCTTGTACTTGGTCGGGTCTTCGATTGTTTTCGACGGCGGTGCCATCGGCTTGCGTATTTTCGCGATCAGGCCGCCTGCGCGATGTTTCTTAGGTTTGCGTTGGGGCATATTTGAAATCTTTCAGTTTGGCATTGGTTCAGTTTGAAGTTTGTTCGTTGGAAGCCCATTTTCGCAGACCGCAATGAGGACAATGTCGCGCAAAACCGTTGACACCCCCAAACCTCGTTCGGAAAAATCGCTTTTCGCATCGTGGACAGCGAAATTCTCCCCAGTAGATAGTTGCCGCAGCAAAGGTCAACATCCATGCGCCGAAGAATATCGTCGGAGAACTACGTTCCGTGAGGCCGGGAGATACCGAATCCAATGCGAATCCGATGAGTATGATTGCCGGTATCAAGCCCAAGAGCAAAAACCACCATAGACGATTTCGTCTCCGGAGGCTCTGCCATTGATCATCGTAGTTCATCGCGAGCTGCTTTCCAGCCTCATTAGTCAGGGTTTAAAACAGAACGAGTGCCTTCAGTTTACCGGGGCCGCAAACTGGCGCGATTCTGATTAATCCGGATGAGGCGAAAAGGGCATTTCATACCATAGGTTGTGGTCTCGGGATGGTTATCCACTATCGGTAGCTTCGTTCCGTCAAAAGTTGTTTTTTGCTTGATCATGGCGGCGAGGAACCTAACCCCTAACCCCTTCCCGCGCGGGAAGGGGAACCGGTCTTCGGAGAGTAACCTCTTCCCGAGCGGGAAGGGGAACCGGATGGCTAGAGATCGCGTGCGGGACATTGGGGCGGTGGTCCATCCAATAGGTATAGCAAGGAGGGTCTGCCGGCGGCAGGCTGAATAGTTCATCCCCCATCCTACGCGGCGAAGCCGATGAAGCTCATCTGGAGGCCGGTGGTCTTGCCGCCAGCGGCGCGGCGCGAGAAGAAACGATCGGAGGCGCATCGTGTGCATGGACCGACGCTTGCGATATTCGCGGGGACGAGTCTTGCGCGTTCGAGTTGGTCGCGGACGATAGCGCGCAAGTCGATGAAGGCCTTGCCCGGGTGCCCTGCCCTGATGTGATTTCGTGCGCCGTCGATTTCGCGACTGAAGCGGTCGCCGAGGTCGGCGTCAACTTCGAAACAACATTGAGCAATCGACGGGCCTAGCGCGGCACGGATGTCGGACGCGTGGGCGCCAAGTTGCGACATCGCATGGATGCCGGCGTTAGCGATGTCCGAGATGACGCCGCGCCATCCGGCGTGCATTGCGCCGGCTACTTTGTGTTTTGAATCGATCATCAGGATCGGTACGCAGTCGGCTGAGAATACTCCCAGCATCACACCGGGCTCGGCTGTGACGAGGCCGTCGCCGGCCGGGCGAAGCGTCGCGGTATCGCGAGTCGCGGCGTGAACTACGTTGCCGTGGACCTGATTCAATCGCGCGACGATCTTTAGATCCAGGACTTCGCGGCGGAGGCGCTGCCAGTTGGTATCGACGGAGCGCTCGTCGTCGCCGACCCAGTAGGAAAGATTCATCGAGGCGAACGCGCCGGTGCTGATACCGCCTGTGCGGCCGATGAATCCGTGGCAGATCGAGGCGTCGGGCCATGCGCGCAGGATTTCTACGGAGCTGGAGTTGCGCGATGATTCAGTATGAGTTTCCACGCGAAGATAACTTATACCTCCTGCGCCAACGCGAAAATATCCCGACTGGATCGGCGCCTCAGCGTCGAGAAAGATTCGGGGGTCCCTCGGCTGCGCTCGGGATGACACAACAAAAGGACAACACAAAAAAGTGAGCGGGCGCGGGTTTGCGATGTAGCCCAGAACCCTCACCTACCGGCCGCGATGCGGCCGGCCTTCTCTCCCGTAAAATAACGGGCGAGGCATTTTCGGAATGGTTCGTCTTCCGTGGTTGGTTTTCCCGTGTGGATATTCGACCTGCTTGCTGTGATGACACGGCTCGTCCGGATGACCTATAATTCTGATCTTTGAACTTTGAGGTTTTGGCGCCTATGAATGGCTACGAATATCTGGTGGCGCGAAATCGCCTGATGCAGCGACTCGAAGAGGAACTGCGCAAGCTCGCTCCGCTGCCGGTGGGCGAACGCGAGGCTGAGACGCGGCGTATCCAGGCGAAGTTCGACGTCCAGCTCGCCGAGTTGTACGCAAAAGTTGCCGACGAATATCCGGGCGAGCGCAAGAAAAAGGCGCGCCCGATCGCAGACCCTCGCTAAGGCGGCTGGGAGCAAGTTTTTTTTGGATCGCTCAATCAGTATCCGGGGCGCGCGCACTCACAACCTGGCTGATATTTCGCTCGAAATTCCCCACGCAAAGCTGACTGTCGTCACCGGCGTTTCGGGCTCGGGCAAGTCGAGCCTGGTTTTCGACACCGTCTATGCCGAGGGGCAGCGGCGCTACGTGCAGAGTCTTTCGACGTACGCGCGCTTGTTCCTCGAACGGATGGAGCGGCCGGACGTCGATTCGATTTCGGAGATTCCGCCGGCGCTCGCGCTACGCCAGAAGAACACAATCAAGAATGCGCGCTCGACGGTCGGCACCGTCACGGAAATCAGCGACTACCTGCGGCTGCTGTTCGCGACGGTCGGGCGCACTGTTTGTCCGAAATGCGGCGGCGAGGTCAGTCGCGACAGCGTCGAGAGTGCCGGTGCGCAAATCCTCGGCGCGCCCGGGCTTTACGTCATGCTGGCGCCGTTCGAGGCGGGGTCGCGCTCGATTCCCGACGCCGCCGGCTACCTGATTCAGAACGGGTACCATCGGCTGTACGCCAACGACGCGATCACCGAGACGGCGGAGTTCGCCGCGCGCGCGATTGGGGCCGAAGCGCTGAACGGGACATCGCAGCAGCCGCCGATTGACAACACAATGATGGTGGTCGTCGATCGCATTTCGGTGAACGGCGAAGGCGAGATCGAACGCGTGCGCGAGGCGCTCGAGAAGGCATTCTACCTGGGCAGTGGGCGCGCGCGCGCGGTGCGCGTCGAGCGCGATAACGGCAACACGCATAGCGTCGGCGCGATCGATTTCGATCGGCGCTTCAACTGCTCGCGATGCGCGACGGCGTTTGCCGAGCCGACCACGGCGCTGTTTTCGTCGAACAGTCCG
>PMOH01000518.1 GCA_003161515.1 Deltaproteobacteria bacterium | reverse complement strand
CGGAGGAAGTCTGCGTCATTGGTGAATTCTTCCCAAGCGTCCGTCCCCAGCACTCCTCGCGCGGCGCGTGGGACAGGTAACACTGACGATACGCCTGAGCTCGCGTTTGAGAGACGCCTTAGCCGGAAGCGCAACCGCGACACTGTTCGCCTGCCAGATACGACCAGCAAGACAAGCATCGTGACGATCAGTTCTCCGAGCACCAACTGGTGAAAATTGAAAGTCACTGGCCTTCTCCGCGATTATCCTAGACTCGATTTATTTTTGTAGCTCGTTTGCGATCCAGGGGATCGCCTTACGGCTTATCCGGCGCAGGCGCCTGCTGGGTCTGGACTCTGATCGTCCTGAGGAAGATTTGCCGCCAGTTCGACACGCCGGTGACCAGATTCCACATCACGAATCCAAGTAAGAGCAGAGTCCACCACAGCACGCCTAGTCGCTCGATCACGCGAGGACGAGAGATGGCAGCCAGCGAACCCGGTTCAGGTGTGCTTCTGACGGAAGCGGAGGGACGATAGTTTGCAGGGGCCGCGCTGATATCCGGGGCGCTGATCTCCTTTGCCGAGTCGTCAGCTTTGTTGTCCCGACGAGGATCTGGCCCGAGACATATCGTCGTTTGCTCCGACAAGGGCTCGGTTGCGATGCGAATTTGGCGCAGGATGAACAACATGTCCTGCTTGCAGGTAAGCTCCCCCAAGAGGACGCAATTCTTGAGCGCGGTCAATTCCTGGGGCGTCACTTCCAGCCGCTCAAGAAGCTCATGATCGTTGCAGAATTCCTCCCAAACCGGACGTCCTTCTTGCGGCATTGTGTCTCCATACTTCGGAGAATTCGACTTCATTGAAACAACCCTCCCTTCAAAGGTTCGCGTAAGCAGACGCTAAATGCCCGCCGTGTGAAACAGCGCGCATCGTAGTTTGAGATAGTGGACGAGCGAGGTCAGGTAGCGTAAGCGCCACTCGGCCGAAAGACCCCGGCTGAAAATATCGATTCTGAATTCAGGACAGATTTCTGCATAGCCGTAACGCGCCGCGTCCGCGACGGAATTCGGCTTCAGCAGGCATGCTTCGTACCTTACGCCGATGTTTCGGACGACCGAACGGTCGTAAGCCATCAGCGATACCAGGCAGTCAGCGAACAACTCGCTCTCATGGTCCAGGTGGTGGGCGAATGTCCCGTCGAGGAAAGCGATACCGGGTTGCTTCTGATTCAAAATGTAGTCCCGTACCAGGTGACCTATTTCGTGGGCCAGGGTAGTGGCTATCGCTCCGGCGACATGGGCGGTGTTCAGAAAAATTCCGGACTTGGCGGCTTTGCCGTGGCCTACGCTAAACGAGAATCCCCACATCTCCAGGCCGGCCCCGCGCAGGTAGGGCGCGCCCTGGACGCTGACTCGTTCAGCGCCGAAGAATTCCAGGGCGCGGGAAAAGCGCTTGGAACTGGTTAGAGAACGCCAGATTCGCGAGCGCGGCTTGATTTCCTTTTCCACGATGCTTGCCAGTTCGCGCGCAAACATGCTGGAAGGAAGGCCCGAGGCCTCACGGTAGTCTTCAGAAACGACGGTCCGGAGTTCGCCGATGCGCTCGTCAACGCGGTTTCCAAAGGACATCGATGGCGACTGAATCGCTCTGAAGAGCTGCGCCAGCTCGGAGGCAAGGAATTCCTTGCCCTGCAGATCGATGTTTGGCCCAGGCGATTTCGAACCCCACATCAGTGAACTCCAGGTCCGGCGTCATCTCACAGACAAACCTGGCGGGCCCCGCTTGAGGGCGCGCCCCCCTTTTGAGAAGCTGACAACTTCTCTGCGCCGTCGAGACTGAGTAGTGCATCGTGCGTGCCATGCTACATAATGTAGTATCTTTTAACCTGCCTGTATATGTTATAAAACCTACAGATAGGCGGAATATGCCTATTTGTAGCTCTTGGACGCAATTGGAAGCTGATGTCGTGGAGGCTCCAAGCATGCATTTTGCACTTTAACACTGAATTTCATGTCAATTGTGGCTATGACACTGTTTTTCAATTAGTAATGTTGTATTTTGTGTCATGGCTGCAAATTACGTGTCATGTCTGCTACATTAGGCAGGTCGAATCTCCGCTAAATGTCCGTTGACGCCGGCAGATGCGTACCGTCGGCGCAGAATAAAAAAACGTACCGATTGTAGGATTCTGGTTGTCTACGAGGCGAGGCGGCCGTCTGCTGGTTCGGCAGATGAAGTTGCTGCGATTTGGGTGGTTGCCGGTTGCGCTGCGGGCACCATCGGGCGCCCTTCACGCCATGCATTGTAACGCTCGAGGAACGCTTCCATGTAAGTGTAGAAGACCGGCGTTATGTAGAGAGTCAGGAACTGCGAGAAGAACAGTCCTCCTACTACTGCCACACCTAGCGGACGGCGCGACGATCCACCCGCGCCGAGTCCGATCGCGATCGGCAGGGTTCCCATCAGCGCCGCCATCGTGGTCATCATGATCGGACGGAAGCGGATGATGCAGCCTTCGAAGATCGCGTCGGCGGGCGACTTGCCTTCGGTGCGCTGAGCGTCGAGCGCGAAATCGATCATCATAATCGCATTTTTCTTGACCAGGCCGACCAGCATGATGACGCCGACGAACGCGAACAGGTCCAGCTCCATCCCGAACAGCCACAACGTCATCAGCGCGCCGAATCCCGCCGACGGCAGGCCGGAGAGAATCGTTATTGGATGGATGAAACTTTCGTAGAGCACGCCCAGCACCAGGTAGATGACGAGGATCGTCATCATCAGCAATACGCCGAGCCCGGAGAGCGACGACTCGAAGGCCTGCGCGGTGCCCTGGAAGTTGGTGGTGATGCTGTCGGGCAGCGTCGCCGCGGAAATCTTGTTGACCTCTGCCAGCGCCTTGCCGAGTGAGACGCCGGGCGCGACGTCGAACGAAATCGTCGCCGACGGCAATTGCCCGGAATGATTAACCTGCAACGGCCCCAGCGAGCGCGTGAACTTCACCACCGTGTCGAGCGGCACCAGCGCGCCGCTGGACGATCGCACGTAGAGCAGCGCCAGGGTGCCCGGCTCGGACTGGAACTCCGGCTCGACCTCCATGATGACCCAGTACTCGTCGTTGGGCGCGTAGATTGTCGAGATTTGCCGCGAGCCGTACGCATTGTAGAGCGCGTCCTCGATCGCCCCGGCGGAAATTCCGAGCGAATGCGCCTTGTCGCGATCGATGTCGATGCTCACCTGCGGATTCTCAACTTGCAGGTCGCTGTTGACGCCGCGTAGATCGGGCAGCTGGCGCAGTTTCGTTTCGAGCATCGGCGCGTATTTGTAAAGAGTCGCGGTATTCTGGCTCTGCAGCGTCATCTGATACATGCTGCGCGTAAATTGCGCGCCAATCCGGATCGGCGGCGGATTTTGCAGAAACACGCGCAACCCGGGCACGCTGTTCATCACCGGCCGCCACTTCGTGATCAACTGATCGACACTCAGCGCGCGCTCCGACGCCGGTTTCAGATGCAGAAAAATAATTCCCGAGTTGGTCGCGCCACCCGGACCGCCCGATCCGACGCTGACGAAGTAGCTGCTGATGCTCGGATCGTCCTTGATCAGATTGGCGGCGGCGAGCTGATGCTCAACCATCGAGTCATAGGAGATTCCCTGCGCCGCGAGCGTGAAGATGATCAACTGGTCGGCATCTTCGGACGGCAGGAAGCCCTTGGGAATCGCGTAGAACATGTAGATCGTCGCAAGCAGCAGCGCGCCGGAAAAATACATGGTCGCGCGCCGATGACGCATCACCCACGACAGGCTGCGCTGATAACCGTCGAGCATCCGATCGAACCAGCGCTCGGTGACCGCATAAAATTTGCCGTGCCGCTCGCTGCCCGGCGGCCGCAAAAAGCGGGAGCAAAGCATCGGCGTCAGGGTCAGCGAAACGAAGCCAGACACCAGGATCGCGGCGCCGATCGTAACTGCAAACTCATGCAGCAGCCGTCCGAGAATCCCGCCCATGAACAGCACCGGGATGAACACCGCGGCGAGCGAGAAGGTCATCGACATGATCGTGAACCCGATTTCCCGCGCGCCGTCGAGCGACGCGGTCATCACGTCCTTGCCCATCTCCATGTGCCGCACGATGTTCTCGAGCATGACGATCGCGTCGTCCACGACGAAGCCGACGCCCAGCGTAATCGCCATCAGCGACAGGTTGTCGAGCGAGTAGTCGAGCGCCCACATGACGGCGAAGGTTCCGATGATCGACATCGGCAGCGCCAGGCTCGGGATGATCGTCGCGGACAGGTTGCGCAGGAACAGGAAGATCACCATCACGACGAGGAAGATTGTCAGCAGCAGCGTGAACTGGACGTCGTTGACGGACGCGCGAATCGTCTCGGCGTGATCGCCGAGCGTGTTGATATGCAGCGAAGCGGGCACCTCGGCGCGGAAGGCGGGAATCAGGCGCATCACGTTGTCGACGACTTCGACCGTGTTGGTCCCAGGCTGACGTTGCACCGCGAGCACCACCGCGCGCTCGCCGTTCGACCATCCTGCGGTCTTGTCGTTCTGCACGCTGTCGAGCACGCGCCCGACGTCCTCGAGCCGCACCGGCGATCCGTTTTGATATGCGACGATCAGCCCGCGATACGCCGCCGCGTTGGTCAACTGACCCTTGGTATCGACGGTGAACGCCTGGTGCGCGCCGTAAAGCGTGCCGGTCGGCATATCGACGTTCGCGTTCTGGATCGCCGTCGAAACTTCGTCGATGCCGATGCCGCGCGTCGCCAGCGCCTTGGGATCGAGCTGAATCCGCACCGCGTACTTTTGCGATCCGTAAACCTGCACCTGCGCGACGCCGGAGACCATCGAGATGCGCTCGGCGAGGTACGTCTCGGCGTATTGATCGACCTGCGAAATCGGCATCGTGGTCGAGCTCAAGCCGAGGTAAAGGATCGGCTGATCGGCGGGATTAACTTTGCGATACGACGGCGGACTCGGCATCCCTTGCGGCAGTTCGGCCTGCGTCTCGGCGATCGCGGCCTGCACGTCCTGCGCGCCGGCGTCGATGTTGCGCGTGAGATTGAATTGGAGCGTGATGTTGGTCGATCCCTGGATGTTCGACGAGGTCATCGAGTCGAGGCCGGCAATAGTCGAGAACTGTTTTTCGAGCGGGGTCGCGACACTCGACGCCATCGTCTCGGGACTCGCGCCGGGCAAGCTTGCGCTGACGACGATCGTCGGAAAATCGACGTTCGGCAGATCGTTCACCGGCAAATAGCGGTACGCCATCAGGCCGAACAGCACGATCGCGAGCGAACTCAGCGTCGTCATGACGGGACGGCGAATAAATGCTTCGGCGATATTCATGACGCGGCGCCGCTCTCGTTCAGGCCGCTTTTGATCGTGACCGTCGCGCCCGGAATCAGCCGGAGTTGCCCGTCGGTGACGACCGTTTCGCCCGGCTTGAGTCCGCTGGTGACGACGGTCTGATTGTCGATCGACTCGCCGATCACGATTGGCCTGATTTCGGCTTTCATACTCGGTTGCACGACGAAAACGAACGAACCCTGCTGCCCGGTCTGCACCGCCTGCGACGGCACGAGGATCGCGCCCGGATGTTCATGCAGCACCAGCGTTGTGTTGACGAACTCGCCCGGCCACAAGCGGCTGTCGGCGTTGGTGAACTGCCCCTTGAGATTTATCGTGCCGGTCTTCGAGTCAACGCTGTTGTCGACGAAGCTCAACTCGCCCGACTCGAGCGGGCCTTGCTGCTCGGGCAATGAAACCTGGACGGCGAGCTTGCGCTCCGCCATGAACTCGCGAACGGCGGGCAGCTTCTGCTCGGGAATCGAGAAAGCGACGTAGACCGGATGCACCTGGTTGATGACTACCATCGCAGTGTCGGCGTCGGGCTTCACCAGGTTGCCGGCATGCACCAGCAGATCGCCCGTGCGTCCGTCGATCGGCGCGCGAATCGCCGTGTACTCGAGATTCAAGCGAGCGGTTTGTATCGCGGCGTCGTCCGCTTGCATCGAGGCTGACAGCGCGCCGGCGGTTGCCTCCACCTGATCATATTGCTGGCGCGATCCGACGCCTTGCTTGAGCAACGTCGAGTAGCGCCGCTCGTCGGCCGACGCTTGCCGGTACTGCGCGCGATCCTTGGCGAGGTTCGCCTGCGCCTGACTGAGCGCGGCGTCGAACGGACGCGGATCGATCGTGAACAGCAGGTCGCCCTGCTTGACGTCCTGGCCCTGGCGGAAATGAACCTGCATGACCTGGCCGCTGATTTGCGCCTTCACATCCACGGTCGAGAAAGCCTCGACCCGGCCTATCGCATGAATCGTATCGGAGACAGTTTTCTGCTCGACCTTGGCCGCGAGAATCGGCACCGCCTCGCGCTCGCCGAAAGTATCGGCGGGGCCATGCGAGCATCCTGCAATCGCAATCAATGCGATCGCTGGGACGAAAGCTGTCGCGCACCGTCGCTTCAAGGTGAGAATGCCTTTCAACTCCCGATCTGGATAACCACGCCGCCGGGAGGAGAGTTACGACCCGCCAAACTAGCGTCGAGGATATTATCAGGCTCGCACAAGCCGAGAAAATGTGGAAATGGAAGACCGAAACGGCGATCGCAGTCAGTTTTAGGTCATACCCGGACTGCGCGAGGCCTCTGATGCGAGTGCAGGGTGATGCGCCGGCAGTCGGCAAAAGTTGTCGCTCTCGCCTTGCAGCGCACGATTGAAGCGCGCGCGCATGTTCTCGAGCGCAATAGTCGCGGTCAGATCGACGATTTGCTCAGTATTGAAATGCCGCTTAAGGTCCTCGAAGACATCGTCGGGAACGTCAACCGAGCTGAGCGTCATCTCCTCTGTATAGCGCAGCGCGGCGCGCTCGGCCGACGTGAACAGCGGATTCTCAGCGTACTCCGCGAGCGCCGCCAGCTTCTCCTCGCTGATTCCGACTCGGCTGCCACCGGCAGCGTTGATGTCTATTCAAAAGACGCAGCCGATCATCTGTGCTGCGCGCAGACAGACCATGCGCTTGAGTGCCTGCGGGGTGACTTTCGAGTTCTCGATCGACTGCTGGAAAATCGACATCGTGAATGCGATGCCGGGACGATACGCCCACGCCTTGAAGGGAGTAAGCACTTTGCCGACCCGCCGCTTCATCATCCAGGCCAACGGCCTGAGCATCCAGCTCATCTGATTTTCTTCGAGCGGTTCAATACGCATTGAATAAACTCCGGCTACGCAGCGCGCGCGGCCGCGATGCGTGTTTCGTCCGACTGACTATAGAGAATAGCACTAATCACGATTAGTAAGATCGCTGGAATGTAGATACCCAGTACCTCGGTCACAAGATGCTCAGTCGAGAGCAAGCCCGCGGCATGTGAGTATATGTGCAAACTGGAATGCATCACGCCCGCAACTGCGGCGACGACGACCGCAATCGCATTGCGGCGCGGATTCAGCGCGGCCGCGACCAAGCCCACGCCGACCGCCAGGAAAAACGTGCCACCGTCCATCACCAGGTGCATATTGTACGGCCCGGTCTCCGGGACGCCCGGCACCAGTTTGAAAAACCACGCTGATGGAAAGAAGAACATTTCGATTCCGTTGACGATGTCGAGTGCGGCCATGATCCACAGGAGCGCGACGATCCAGCGGTGAGAGTTGGACTTCATAGGGCACCTTCTCCGGATGTGCGCCGGGGAAAATCAGCCGGCCGCACGTGCGAATAGATCGATATCGAGAGCGAGATAGCTGCGACGATCATGACGATGACTTCCACGATTGTTTTGATGCTGGCGATGTTGAAATACCACAGCCCGAGGGCGATCGGCAGGGAACCCATCACGGATTCCGTGATCGTCACGCCCATGGTGACTGCAAAACTCATCGCCCGAAGTTTCAATGGCCACGACATCTAAGTCCTCCGCCTACCTCACCCATTCGGCAAATCGCCGCACAACGGAAACACCGACTCAACTTCGACAGGCCCATTCACGCGCGCCTGACACGCCAGCCGCGTCCTTGGGCTTATCGAGAGGTGCCAGCGGAGGGAGAATTTCTCGGCTCCGCTCATTTGTGTAAGGTTGTCGTCGCCCGACTCGACCACTACGCGACAGGTCGCGCACAGCGTTCGCGCGCCGCAGATGTGCATCAGCCTGACTCCGTTCTTCATCGCGGCGCGTAGCAGAGTCCCGCCGCGCCGGACTTCGAGGCGCCGGCCGTCGAACTCGATCGGCACCACCTCAGGTCGAGCGGCGACTTGCTTGAGGTGCGTGGCAAACGTGTTCCTGAGCTCGCGATCGTCAACTTCGCGAGCAGGTTCGACCGCTGACTTAATTCTCGCGACAATCTTTTCGGTTGTTTCAGTGTCCATACTCTTCCTTCAGGCTTTTGCGGAGTGCCTTTCGTGCGCGGGCCAGGCGCGATTCCACCGCATGCTCACTTAGCCGCAGTATCCGCGCGATTTCCGAGACGCCGACTTCCTCGACGTACTTCAGTAATAGGACTTCGCGATATTCAGGCCGCAGCTCGGCTAAAGCGCGACTGAATTCTCTATCCGCGTCCGCGGGTCGCGGATTGGCATCTTCAGTTATCGGAGACGTGCGTATCAGTCGCGCGCGGCGCGCATTGATTCTGATGAACGAGAGGACTTTGCGATGCGCGATCGCGCAGGCAAAGGTGAACAAGGAACTGTCGCCGCGAAAAAAGGGCAACGCGTCGGCCAGCGCGATGAAGGTCTCCTGCAGGATATCGTCGGCTTCATCGGCGGCGCCGCCGAGCGAGTTCGCAATAAAGCGTCGGATGCGCGCGCTGAAGCGATCGAAGAATTCGTGCGCCGCATCTTCGTCGCCAGCTCTGAGGCGCGCGACCAGATCGGCTTCCGGCGTTTGCGGAGGATCGAGCGCGGTCACGCGCGGAATTCTCCGCTCGGGCGCACCTCGCGAGTTCTCTGGTGATAGTTGCGCACCCACAGATGACGGACCTTTGCCAGTTCGAAGGCTAACCTCATCGGTTAGTCGCCTCGACCGGGCAAAATCCGTCGCGGGCGTCGAATAGCCGCTAGATACTCAGATGATACAGTTCCGCGACGTTGTCGTGCAGCACCAGGTTCTTTTCGTCCGCGGTCATCCCGACCGTGTGCTTGGCGATGACGTCCTGCGACCACGGCCAGGTCGAGTCGCTATGCGGGAAATCGCTGGCCCACATCAGGCGTTTGATGTTGCAAAGATTCCGCACCTGGAACGCTACGTAGTCGTCCTGGAAGGTGGTGTAAACGTTCTCGCGGAAATACTCACTTGGCATTTTGCTGAGCGTGCCGGCCGGTAGCCAGTAGCGATGCCGGTCGTATGCATGATCCATCCGGTACATATAATGCGGGACCCATCCGGCGTCGGCCTCGACGCATACTACTTTCAACTTCGGATGGCGCTCGAAAACTCCGCCGAGAACGAAGGTGCCGATGATGTCCTGGCATCCGCGGATGATCGACAGGAAGCTGTTGAGCTTGGGCCCGCGGGTCTGAAAGTTGTCACTGCTGCTGGTCAGGATGTGAAAGCTGAGCGGCATCTCGAGATCGATCGCGGCCTCGTAGAAGGGCGCATAGACAGGACTGTCGTAGTCCTCGAGCGCGGGATTGCCGGGCATCATGACGCCCTTGAGNNTTCTTGTAGTCGAAGTCGCGATGGTTGCAGAGGATCATGCCGACGGTGGGGTAGATAACTTCGGCGGCGACGCCGTCGCGATCCTGGTCGGCCATGCGCGCGTTGGGATCCCATCCGCCCTTATGCATCTCGTCGAACTTCGCGCCGATAGTTCTCAGCTCGCTCGCATCCTTGCCCGCGGCCGCGGCCAGCGCGACGTTGATCGGACGCGGGAAGTCCTTGACGATGAACACGTCGCCGAGCTTTTCGTCGTGAATCATGTGCGGTGCCGTATCCTTATACTTGTGATCGATTCGATCGATATAAGTGTTGGGCGGCTCGGTGATATGAGAGTCAGCTGAGATGATTGGCTTCTGCATCGTATGTCCTCGATTGGCTTCGCGTGGGCGCGAACTCCTGACCGGGTATTCGGTGAAAAAATATTGGCTGCTGAGATTTGTATTACTAGAGCGTTGCGGGCTTTACAACGGCGCGGGCTACATACCGATCGGTCAGGACCGCGACGAACCGCGCGGGAACAGGCAGCAAATCGCGTGGCGCGAATCGCGGGCACGGCGGCCCGCGCCACTCTGGATTCGGGCGGCGCAGGTCATCGACAAGGGCGCGTCGTCGCGCCCGGCTTCGTCGGGAAGTTTCGCGGTCATCGTATCGCCGGCGCATAGCCCAGTCCTAGGACAAGGTTGGGCAAGATGCCGGGGCCATCCTTGTGCATCGCGCAACCTAGTTCTATGAATTGCAATTCCTAGTAACTCCAGCAATTATAGTTATAGAACTTTGGAGACCTAGAGGAGCACTTACTTGGATATCGACAGCATTGTTGCGGACTTGAAGAAGGAAAGAGATCGGGTGATCAAAACGATCGCGGCCCTGGTAGGGATGGGATCTGCCCCTGCCGGAAAAAGGAGAGGCCGTAAACCTGGGGTTAAGGCAGCCGCCACGACCAGAAAGCGGCGCGGCGGCATCAGCAAGGAAGGTCGGAAGAAGCTGTCGGAGCTGATGAAGAAGCGATGGGCCGAGCGCAGAAAGAAAGGCATGACGAAGCTCGGAAAATAGCGGAACGGCAGCTTCGATAGCCGTCTCAAGCGTGCGGTTGATTCACGACCGTCGCGTCCGCACAATCTTCAGATGGCGAATTCAGTACAACACGCGTTCGATCTTGCGGCGGAGGACTACGACCGCACGCGGCGTCGCCTGGTGCCCGGCTTCGACGACTTCTACCGGGCGGCGATCGACCTGATCCGTTTTCCGCGCGAGAGCACGCTCAAGGTTCTCGATCTCGGGGCGGGCACCGGCCTGATGGCGGCGTTCATTGCGTACAGTTTTCCGAACGCGCGAATCACGATGGTGGATATCTCGAACGAGATGCTCGAGCGGGCGCGCGCGCGTTTCGAACTGGCGGGCGAACGATTCCGCTTCGAGGTCTCGGACTATGGCGTCGATCAGATCCAGGAGAAGTACGACGCGGTCGTTTCGGCGCTGTCGATACATCACCTGAGCGACGAGCAGAAGCGATCGCTGTTCAATCGAATCTACGGCGCACTCAACGATGGCGGAGTGTTCGTGAACGCCGAGCAGTTTCGGTGCTCGACAGTGGAGCGGCATAAGTTCCATCACGAGCGATGGGTCACTAGGGTGCGCGAGCTAGGTGTGGACGATCGCGATCTCGCGGCGGCGATGGAGCGGATGAAGTTCGATCGCGCGGCGACGCTCGAGGAGCAACTCGAATGGATGCGCGAGGCCGGCTTCCGCGACATCGATTGCGCGTACAAGAACCTTATCTTCGCGGTTTACTGCGGCCTCAAGTAGCGCTCAGCATTTGCGTCGCGTGAGCAGCGGCCGCGAGCAATGCCGGGTGCGGATTGAGAGCATGCTCGCGTAAACAAACCTCGGTGAATTTGATCGCATGTTCATCGCCGCATGCGATCGCGCGATCGATAAGTTCATCGTGATTCCCGACCTTGACCTCATCCAGGTGTGACAGGTCTGCGCGCGTGCCGAAGGTCGCGTACATCGCAGCCGCGCTTTGCCACGCGTATGCGAGCGCGGCGTGGGTGGTTGTATCGCGCAGGTAGGGAAGGAGCGGACGCAACGCGGAGGGGCCGGTGACAGCGTGGACGAACGCGATAGTCGTGTAAGTGTCGTGCGCGTTCGCGAGAAAGACCCGCGCAAAGGTCGCACTCAAGTCGGATAGGAATGCGGATGGGTCGCCGGCGGTATCCACCGCGTCGAGGGTGGCCTTGAACGGCGGAAAGGAATCGAGTTGCGCGAGCGCGTCGGTTAACGAACCGAAGTTGCCGCGGCGAGACTCGGGCGGAATCATCTGCACGCGCGCGATCGCATCTGAAGGCTTCGCGTGAACAGGCGTGCGGCGTTCAGCGGGAAGTGGAAGGTAGTCGGCGGCCCAGTAGGCGAGTCCGTCGGCCAGTTCGCGCCGTCGCGCGAACGTATCTTCGATAGCCAGCGCGCGCGTCGCGTGCCCGGTGCGAATGACGCCGTGCGTCGCGGCGGCCATGAGACCCGGCGCGAGCCGCGCGGCCCAAAAGTCGAGGACGGATCGCCACGGATGCTCTTCCATCTCGTTGCGGAAGAACTCGAACCAATCCTCGGTGCGTCGCAGATCGCCGAGCGCGGCGCTCCAGTTGTCATTGGTGAGCCGCGCGACTCGCGCACGGCGGGGCGCGAGCGAATGGCGGTAACGCTCGAACCACAACATCACGGCGTCACCGCGTCCCATCGCGCACATCGCTTCGATCGCCATTGGCGCGTGATTCGAGAAGCCATTGCTCAGGTCGGGACCCATCGGCGCCATGATTTCGAGGATTTCATCGAGGACAGAATAATCAGTGGGGTTCATCGATGCGTTCCTCCTGGCGCGCTAATTAGTAAAGTACTCGCTTTATATACTAAGTCAAGCGATAACTTGACTAATAGTTCGCGGCAGGTACCATCTGTTCTGATGAAGCATGATGCGCGTGCGGAGGAGGGCGTCCTCTTTCAGCTTAAGACTCGGGGGCCCCAAACCGCGGCGCAGGTCGCTCGACGCCTCGAGGTCACCGCGATGGCCGTGCGCCAGCATTTGTATCGCCTCAAAGTAGAAGGCCTGGTCGAATTTACCGACGAACGGCGCAAGGTTGGACGACCGGCGCGAGTCTGGAGATTGACCAGCGCCGCGGCCGAGCGTTTTCCCGACACGCACGGTGACCTGACGGTCGAAATAATCGGCGCGGTGCGCGCGGCGTTCGGCGAGGCAGGGATGGACAAGCTGTTGCGTGA
>PMOH01000073.1 GCA_003161515.1 Deltaproteobacteria bacterium | reverse complement strand
CCAGTTCGAGCAGCATCCAATGATGCCGCATCGTGCGGCTGGTCCCGATTCCCCAGAGAGTGAGATCGTGGGTCATAAGTCAGCCTGCGGCATCTGGCCTAGAACTTTTCCTTGAAGGGTCTAACGTCCAGCTCGTGACTCCACGCGCTCTTATCCTGATGCGCCAGGTACCAGAATGCATCAGCAATCGCCGATGGCTTGAGAAAGTCTTCGTCCTTCGCATCCGGGCGAAACTTCCTGAGCAACGGCATATCGATGCCTCCATCGACGTTCACGTATGCGACGTGGATACCCTGGGGATGTAAATCGCGCGACATCACCTCGGCCAGCCCTCGTACCGCAAACTTGGCCGGCGCGAACGCCGCGGAAGTCGGCCACGGCCTGACGCCCGCCGTCGCCCCGGTAATCAGAATCGCGCCGCTGCACCGCGAAAGCATTTCAGGCACGACCTCGCGCGCCCACAGGAACGCGCCGAAGGTATGCAAGCGCCAGGTCTCCTCGAACACCTGCGGGGTGGTATCCATCAGACGTCCCATCGGACGCCGGCCGCCGTTGAAGATGAGAACATCGACTGCACCAAGTTCCCGCTTGATCCGTTCATGCGCCGACGCAATCTCCGCTTCGACAGTAGCGTCGCTCTGAATTGGAAGCGCGATGCCCCCATCCGACTTGATCTCGCCCGCGGTCTTTCCGATAACCTCCGGACTCCTGGCGATGAGCGCAACTTTGTAGCCCGCCGCGAAGCGCACTGCCAGCGCCATCCCAAGGCCTTCGCCGACGCCGACTACGACGCAAACTTTTTCCGATTTAACCGAGTCGCTCATTTTTCACCGTGCCCTATTGATGGCGGCCGTCATCTTTGGCATATTAATGACGCTCGTAATCATATGTGTCAAGGACCGAAATCAAGATTGGAAGGGTGGGATGCGGGTTTCTAAAGAAAAGGCTGCGCAGAACCGCGAACGAATTCTGACTTCTGCCGCGCGCCTCTTTCGCGAGCACGGCATCAGCGCTACCGGCGTCGATTCGATAACTGACGATGCCGGCCTCACTCACGGCGGGCTCTACAGCCAGTTCGGATCGAAGGAGGCGATTGCGGCCGAGGCGATTCGCTTCGCGCTGGCGCGAGGCAAGCGCGTCTGGCAGCGAGCGCTCGAGCGTAACCCCGGCAAACGCGCGCTTCCGGCGATCGTGGATGGGTATCTGTCGCGCGCTCATCGCGACGCACCCGGTAACGGTTGCGTGGTCGCGGCGCTCGGCACCGACATCGCCCGGCAGCCGCGCCGCGTTCGCCAGGTTTTCACCCGCGAGATAAAGGTCGACCTCGAATTCCTTTCGCGGCTGATGCCAGAGGGCGATCTTTCACGCAGCTACGAGGATGCGATCGTCGCGTTTGCTTCGATGATCGGAGCGCTGATTCTCGCGCGTGCAGTTAGCGACGACGCGCTTTCAGACCTGATACTCAAGAGTACCGCCAAACGAGTGACCAAGCGTAGCAAGGGACGTGCGGGCGCCCGCCGCTCCTCGAAGTAAGGAGGATTCCTTGGAACACCGAAATGCTACCGCGGCGGTGATCGGAGCCGGTGATTACATCGGCGGCGCAATCGCAAAAAAATTCGCAGCTGAGGGCTTTACCGTTTTCGCCGGACGCCGACAGGGCGACAAGCTCGCGCCGCTGGTGGCCGAGGTCGAGGCCGGTGGCGGCAGAATCACCGCGCGCTCGCTCGACGCGCGCAAGGAAGATGACCTCACCGCATTTCTGAATGACGCCGACAAACTCGCGCCGCTCGAAGTTTGCATCTTCAACATTGGCGCCAACGTCAATTTTCCGCTGCTCGAGACGACCGACCGCGTATTTCGCAAGGTCTGGGAGATGGCCTGCTATTCCGGATTCGTCGCGGGCAGAGAGGCTGCGCGATTGATGGTACCGCGCGGCCGCGGCTCGATCTTTTTTACAGGCGCGACCGCGAGCCTGCGCGGCGGGATCGGATACACAGCATTCGCCGCGGCGAAATTCGGCTTGCGTGCGGTCGCTCAGAGCATCGCGCGCGAACTCGGCCCGAAGAATATCCACGTCGCGCATCTCATAATCGACGCGGGCGTCGATACCGCATGGGTGCGCGATCGAATCCGTGAACGAGAGGGCGACGAGGCGATGAAGAACCTCGACCCCGCCCGGCTCATGCGGCCTGCCGCCGTGGCCGAGACTTATTGGCAGCTATACCAACAGCCGCGCGATGCGTGGACCTTCGAGCTGGAAATCCGACCCTTCGGGGAAAAATGGTGACGTCATGGTCAAGGTGGAATTTCATTTCGACTTCGGCAGCCCCAACGCCTACCTGAGTCATCTCGTGATTCCCGAAATTGAAAAACGCACGGGAGTGAAGTTCGATTACGTCCCGGTGCTGCTGGGCGGCGTCTTCAAGCTGACCAACAATCGTTCGCCGGCGCAAAGCCTGGCGGGCATCAAGAACAAGCCCGAGTACGAGCGACTCGAGATGGCGCGCTTCATCAAGCGTCATAACATTACGCGCTTTCAGAGCAACCCTTTCTTCCCGGTGAACACGCTGATGATGATGCGTGGGGCAATCGCCGCGCGATCGCTCGGCGTATTCGAGCGTTACGTGGACGAGATGTACCGGAACATGTGGGCCGACCCCAAAAAGATGGACGACGCCAACGTGTTCCGCGCGGCGCTCGACGATGCCGCGCTGCCGACTGCAAAAATTTTCGAGCTTATCGAGACCAAGCCGGTGAAGGATGAGCTGATCGAGAATACTAGTCGCTCGGTCGAGCGCGGCACTTTCGGCTCGCCGACTTTCTACGTCGGCAATGAAATCTTCTTCGGCAAGGATCGCCTGCGGGACGTCGAGGAAATGATCGCGGCGTCCGGTTAGTCGCCTCACATCACGCTCTTTCCCTTTGATCTAACCTCGCGAACGGCCTAGGCTCTCTGATTCCAGACCACGCACAGGAGGGCTGACTCATGCCTGGCGACGACGATCGCGATCTGTTTGACGACGAACATCCTGGCCCCCAGGTTCTGGAGTCCGCGCTGGCCAACACCGCGCTCAGCGATGTGGTCTCGCAGCCGCCGCTGATGGTTGCCACTTCGACCACGCTCGCCGACACGATTCATCTGATGCAGCAGGAACGGCGCGCGAGCGTGCTGGTCATGGAGAACGATCAACTGGTCGGTATCTTCACCGAGCGCGACATCCTGATGAAGATAGCGGGCCAGCCGCTCGACCTCGGCAACACTCCTGTGTCGGCGGCGATGACACCTGATCCCTTCACGCTGCCGGCCGACGCCAATGTCGCGTTTGCGCTCAGCAAGATGGTGCTCGAGGGCTTCCGCCATATTCCGTTGGTTGACGACGACGGCCGTCCAACTGCGGTGGTCTCGATGCGCAATCTGATCGAGTATCTCGGAGAGATTTATTCCCGCGAGCTGCTCACGATGCCGCCCGAGCCGCATCAGCATCGTTTCAAGAGTCGCGAAGGCGCCTGACCAACTCCCTTGACGCAATCATACGCGCGCGCTAATCCCGCTCTGATGCGGTTGAAGCACTTTCGCGCGCTGGCGCTGCTGCTGATTCTTGGGCTGGTGCTCGACGGCCTCTCAGGATGCGGCGTCAACAAAATCCCGACCCTCGACGAGCAGGTCAAAGCCGCGTGGAGCGAAGTGCTGAACCAGTATCAGCGCCGCGCCGACCTTATCCCGAACCTGGTCGAGACCGTCAAGGGTTATGCGCACCAGGAGCAGACGGTGCTGACCGACGTGACTGAAGCGCGCGCGCATGCGACCCAGATGCAGCTTCCGGCGGACATCCTGTCGAACCCGCAGGCGTTTCATCAGTTCGAACAGAACCAGGCCGCGATTGGGGGCGCGCTTGGCCGCCTGCTCGCCGTCGCCGAGGCCTATCCCGATCTGAAATCGAATCAGAATTTTCTCGCGCTTCAATCGCAGCTCGAAGGCACCGAGAATCGGATCGCCGTCGCGCGCCGCGATTACATTCTCGCCGTGCAGGAATACAACACTGCGCTTAGGACCATCCCGCAACGCTGGATAGCATCGATCCTGTATCCCGATATGAAAGTCCGCGAGACCTTCACCATCCCCGAGCAAAGCCAGCAGGTACCCCAGGTCAAGTTCTGATGCGCCTTCGCTGCGCATCGGCGTGCGGCGCGATTGGGGCTGCGAGCACGCTGCTCATTCTTCTGCTGATTGTCGCGTCGCCGGCCTTCGCCTCTGAACCGAAGTTTCCTGAGCTCACGGGCCGAGTGGTCGATGAAGCGGGCGTGTTGGACTCTCGAACCGTCGGCGAACTCACCCTCATGCTCGCCGATCACGAGCGTGACACTGGCCAGCAAGTCGTGGTGGTGACGCTGCATTCGCTCCAGGGATATACGATCGAGGACTTCGGCTATCAGCTAGGCCGCCATTGGGGCATCGGGCAGAAAGGCGCAAACAACGGCGTGCTGCTGATCGTCGCGCCCAAGGAGCACAAAGTTCGCATCGAGGTCGGCTACGGCCTCGAAGGAACACTCACCGACGCGATCTCCAGCACCATAATTCAGAACTACATCCTGCCTAGCTTCAAACGCGGCGACTATTACGCCGGTATCGTGGCCGGCACCACGTCAATATTGAGCGTGCTAGGCGGTAGCTCGCTCAGCCCGCCACCAGCTCCGCAACCGCTTACGTTCTGGCAGGGTCCGTGGGAGATAGTCTTCATCTTGGGCCTGCTACTTTTTGGTCCGTGGATATATTTCCTGGTTTTGTGGTTCCATCATCGCAATGACCCACATAGCTGGACGACCTATGGCGGCGACAGATGGTCCAGCGGATCTTTTGGAGGAGGATCTTCCGGCGGCGGTGGTGGCGGCGGCTTCTCGGGCGGCGGTGGATCCTTCGGCGGCGGAGGCGCTTCGGGAAGCTGGTGACTTCGAAATCTGCGCAATGGCTACTCCTGCTTCTGGCGTTGATTCTCGCGTCATCAGCCCATGCCGCGGAACCGAAATTTCCCGCGCTCACCGGCCGCGTCGTCGATGACGCTGGCGTCTTGGACGCATCCACACAAAGCCAACTCACTGACATGCTCGCCGCGCATGAGCGTGCGACTGGCGAGCAAGTCGTGGTCGTCACGCTCGACTCGCTCCAGGGATTTTCGATCGAGGATTTCGGCTATCAGCTAGGCCGCAATTGGGGCATCGGGCAGAAGGGCAAGAATACCGGCGCGTTGCTCATCGTCGTGCCCAAGGAGCACAAAGTTCGGATCGAGGTCGGCTACGGCCTCGAAGGACAACTCACCGACGCGACCAGCCGCACGATTATCGAGAACGACATCCTGCCGAGCTTCAAGCGCGGCGACTTCAGCGCCGGCGTCCTGGCCGGCACCACATCCATCCTGAAAACACTAGGTGTCCCGAGCAACGCCGAATCGGCCACGACCACACCCACTAACGATGACTCGGGATCGGCGTGGCCCGTCATTTTGTTCGTCGCGATCTGGTTAATCGTGATAATCCTTCGACGCCGTATGGGGTCGGGCTATGGCCCACGAAGTTACGGCTACTATGGAGGCGGAGGATATTCTGGCGGAGGAGGATTCTCGGGCGGCGGCGGCTTTTCTGGCGGTGGTGGCTCATTCGGCGGAGGAGGCGCCTCGGGAAGTTGGTGACATCGAAACTGCGAACATGAAGAGTCCATTCACACCCGAAGAGCACCAACGCATCGACGCCGCGATAGCTGCGATCAAAGGCGATACTGCCGCCGATCTTTGCGTCGTGGTAACTCACGTCAGCGATCGCTATCCCCTCTATCCGATCACATGGGCCTCGATCGGCGCGATCACGCTCGGCGCTCTTGTAAGCCTGTTTCGCCCCGAGACCGCGAGCCGCATCGTGATCGAGTTTCAGCTCTGCTTCCTAATCGTTATGACCTTACTACTCGATTGGCTTCCGCTCCGGCTTTCGATCGTGCCTCAGCGCGTCAAGCGCGCTCACGCCTGGCAACTCGCGCATCGTGAATTCAACGCGCATGCGATCGCAAATCCCAATCAGCGGCATCGAATCCTGCTGTTTGTGTCGCTCGGTGAGCGCTTCGTCGAGATAGTCGCGGACAACGAGACGCATGCGATGTCGCCCGACGGAGCGTGGAACAAAATCGTCGATCGATTCCTGGCGAACGTGAAGGCAGGCCGCGTCGCCGACGGCGTCCTCGATGCTATCGCCTCCTGCGGCGCTATCCTGAAGCAACACCATCCCAACCAACCGTCGATGCCTTGACGCGGCGCACGCGACCGCGCTAACCCCATCGCTATGCAAACGGTACACGCTGCCGACGTTCAATGGGGCGAGGTTTCGGGGCATCGCTCGGGCGGAATCGACTTCAAGCGCCTGCTTCAAGGCACCCCCGGCTCTCCCGACAATTTCGAACTGAGCATCGTGCGCACGGCCGGCGACTATTTCACCCCGCGCCATCGCCATAACTTCGACCAGGTCCGTCTATGCCTCGAAGGCGCGATGAACTACGCGCCCGGCAAGGACCTGAAAGCAGGCACCGTCGGCTATTTTCCCGAGGGCACTTTCTACGGACCGCAGTCCGACACCAGCAAGTCAGTCGTGCTGCTGCTCCAGATGGGCGGGTCGGCCGGCTACGGCTTCATGAGCTATCAGCAGTTGAATCGCGGCTACGAAAAATTATCCGACCTCGGGAAATTCGACGGCGGCGTCTTCACCCGCTCGACTACCGACGGCCGCGTCACTCGCAAGGACGGTTACGAGGCGATTTGGGAGCACATCAACGGGCGCCCGGTCGAGTATCCGCTGCCGCGCTTCGAGGAGCCCGTCGTCATTCATCCCGAGGGCTTCGGATGGCTGGCGACGCGCGACCCCGGGTTCGAGTTGAAACACATGGCGACCTTCGGCGAGCGCGCGCTGAACATCGGCGAGATTCGCGCGACCCGCGGCTCGCGTCACAAGGTCGATCGGCATCGCGCACCCGAGCTTCTCTTCGTCGAGAGCGGATCTATTCGCGACGTCAACTCCGGCGAGGTGCTCGACACTCACTCGGCGTTCCGCGTCGATCCCGCCGATACCGGCCGCGAGCTGGAAGTGGTGGACGACTGCGTGCTGTTCTTCGTGCAGCTTCCGAAGTTCGACACAAAATCCGCGGCCGCAGCCGCCTGATCGCTGCAAGCACTGACCGCTGGAGGTCCCGACGATGGCATCGACGACCGCAATCCCGCGCACGAACGGCAATCGCGCTCCACGCACTCGCGCCAAGAAGCCGGCTGGATTCCATCAGTCGTGGTACGCGATCGCGCGCTCCGGCGAAGTCGGCAATGGCGAAGTGATCGGCCGCGACTTCCTCGACGGTCGCGCAATCGTCTATCGCGGCGAGAACGGCGAGGCGGTCGTGATGAACGCGTTCTGCCGCCATCTCGGCGCCGACTTGAGCATGGGCAAAGTCATCGGCAACGACATCCGATGCGCCTTCCATCATTGGCAATACGGTCCTGACGGCGGATGCACCAAGATTCCCGCGTCGGAAAAAATTCCCAAGGCCGCTCGGATGTTCAAATATCCCACCGCCGAAAAGTGGGGATTGATTTGGGCGTTCAACGGGACGTCGCCGCTGTTCGACGTGCCCGAATTTGTCGACTACGCCGAGTCCGACCTCGACGTCCGCACCGACGCCGATGCGTTCGACCTGCCGGTCGAGCCGTGGGTGCCCTTCACCAACTCGATGGACTTTCAGCATCTGCGCGTCCTGCACGGGCTCAAAATCGAATGCGACCCCGACGCGATCGAGGTGAGCGACTACCGCATTCAGTACGACGTGCGCTTCGAGGATCCCAACCTTGGCGTTTTCGATCAGCGCATCCGCGTGACCGGCACCAACACTATCGCCCTCGCGGGACGCCTCAACGGCATGGCGATTCTCTCGATGGCGACCGGCACGCCGACGCCCGACGGCCGCACTCACGGATGGTCGGTGACCGCGACGCCCAAGTCTGAAGGTAGTGACGCCGAGCGCGAGCAGCGGCTCCAAATCGGCGAGGCGTTCTTCCGCCGCCTAATCCAGGAAGACGAGCCCATCATGAAGACCATCCGCTTTCACGACGGCCTGCTCATCGACGCCGACCGCGCACTCGCGCGTTTCCTGCAGTACGTGCGGCGCTTTCCAACCGCACGCCCCGCCGCAGATTAACCAAATCGGAGGTGCTGCTATGAAGGCATCGACTCGCTTTGCGTTGCGGATGATCGTTCTTGTACTCGCGCTCGCGGGAACTGCTACGACCGCGTCGATCGCGCATGCAGCCGCGAAGTGTCCGAACCGGTTTTTCAAGAAGGTACAGATCAGGGGGGTCGGCGATACTCAACCGAACGCGCAAACGGCTTATGACAATGATATGGCGGCGAAGATCGCGGCGGCGAAGCCGGACTGCGACAAACTCGAATGTGAGGACAGCGCCACCGAGGCCTGCACCTTCCTGCACACCGAGAGCAAGAAGGCCGATTGCAAGCCAAAACCGGGCGGCTTCAAATGCACGGGATGGATGCGTCCGGGGTGTTTCTGCCAAGACCCGGACGAAGAAATCAAATGACGGCGCGCGGATATCCAGGAGGTAAATCATGGCTCGTCTGACGGGCAAGGTAGCGCTAATTGTCGGCGGCGGCGCGGACGGACCGGCGAAAGCCGGCGACAAGCTCTCGATCGGCAACGGACGCGCGACCGCGATCATGTGCGCGCGCGAAGGTGCGGCCGTGATGGTCGCCGATCGGTCGCTCGAACTCGCACAGCAGACCGCCGCTGCGATTCGCGACGAAGGTGGCCGCGCCGAGGCCGTCGCCGCCGACGTAAGCGTCGAGGATCAATGCCGTGGCGCGGTCGAAGCCACCACGCGCGCATTCTCGGCGCTTCATCTGCTGGTGAACAACGTCGGCATCGCCATCGGCGGCAACCTGCTCAAGACCAGCACCGAGGATTTCGACAAGATGTTCGCGGTCAACCTGCGCAGCCATTTTCTGATGATGCGTTACGCGGTGCCCGAGATTGCCAAGGCCGGCGGCGGCGCGATCGTCAACGTTTCGTCGCTGGCCGCGATGCGCTCCAACTCGCAGATTTCCTACGAGGCGACCAAGGCCGCGCTGCTCGGGCTCTCGCGCTCGGCTGCGGTCTCGCATGCGCGCGACAACATTCGCGTCAACACGATCCTGCCCGGCCTTATCGATTCTTCGATGGTGCGTCGGCTGGTCGGCGACCGCGAGAGCGCTGTCGGCCCGAGAATCCCGATGCGCCGTCAAGGCACGCCGTGGGAAATCGCGAACGCGATCGTCTTTCTTCTTTCCGACGACGCGTCCTACATCACCGGCACCGAACTAATCGTTGACGGCGGCTTGGCCGCGCGCTAAAAGCCCGCGAGGTGAATCGTGCGGAAGGTAAAAGTCGGCTACCAGCTTGATTTCCGCAATCCTCCCGGCTCGATGCTGTCGTTTCGCGATCTCTATCGCGAGTCGCTCGCGCAGGTTGAAGCCGCCGAGCGGCTCGGCTTCGATTCCATCTGGCTCACCGAGCATCACTTCACCGACGACGGTTACCTGCCCGCGCTGATGCCCGCGGCTGCGGCCATCGCCGCACGCACGACGCGCGTCACCATCGGCACCTACGTTCTGCTGGCGCCGTTCTATCATCCGCTGAAGCTGGCCGAGGACGCGGCGTTCGTGGACGTAGTCTCAGGCGGCCGGTTGCGGCTTGGGATTGGTCTCGGCTACCGTGCCGAGGAATTCGAAGGCTTCGGCGTCCCGCGCGCAGAGCGACTCGGCCGTACGCTCGAAACTATCGAGATTCTCAAACGAGCATGGACCGGCGAACGATTCAGCTTCGAAGGCAAGTATTTCAAGTTCCGAGACGTGCGCGTGCTGCCTCGTCCAGTCAGCCAGCCGCATCCAGAACTACTGTGGGGAGCAGGTGCGGCCAACTCGATACGGCGAGCAGCCGCGCTCGATCTCGGATTTGCATGCGTCGGCGGGCGCCGGGAAATCGGTATCTATCTCGAGGCGCTGAAGTCCGCCGGCAAGGACGCCTCGCACTACAGTATCGTCAACAGCCGCGTGGTTTACGTCGCCGGCAGCGAGGATCAAGCATGGCGCGACACCCGCGACGCGCTGATGTATCAAGCCGAGCTCTACGGCAAATGGCTCTCCGCGGCCGCCGGCACCACCGACCAGAGCAAAGTCCTGATTCGCCCTGATCCTGATCGGCTCAGGCGCACCAGCGTGCTGGGAACGGCCTCCGAGGTCACCGCGCGGCTCGAAGAAATCCTCGACTCAACTCCCATGACCGAGTTGATCGTGGTGACGCAGCTACCCGGCCTGGATCCCGCGAAGGCCCGACGTTCGCTCGACCGATTCGGCGCGGAAGTCCTGCCGCGCTTCAAGTAGTACGTTCAGAAAAAAGAAAACCCCCGGAGTTACCCGGGGGTCTTCGGTCTCACGATTCAGGGTACAAGCGGGATGGCGATGGGATTGCCGTGATCATACGTCACCGACCACTTCACGTTCGCATGATTGGCCCCAGGATAGTCCGCGAATGCCCACAAACTCATCTCGTCGGGGTTTGGGATGGGCCCGGTAAAGCTCGGAACCGTGCTGTAGGTGAATTCCTGTGTATCCACCAAATCGCTGCACGATGTATCGGGTCCGGTGATGAAGCACATGAGCCCGCAGTTCGTCGGGAAGTTGTTACCGTTGCACAGGAAGAAAGAGAAAGTGCTCGGAATCCCGTTGTTCATCTGAGTGCCGGGATCGTTGTCCACGGCGACGAACAGCCGCTCCGCCGTTCCGCTTTCTGACACCGGCACTTGGGTTGCCTGCGAGGTATCCGAACCGTTGCCCGGTCCAAGTATCAGGATGTTTTGCGTGACGCTGTTGTTACCCGACAGGTCAACGTTGTAGAGGCTTCCCAACGTACCGAGCGATCCACCAGTGAAGACCGAGATATTCGGCTCGGCGATTCCGGGTATGCCGGATGCGCCCGTCGGTCCCGTCGGACCAACCAGCCCTGTCGGCCCGCGGATTCCGTCTTCACCCATAATTCCGGCCGGACCAGTAGGTCCTGTCGGCCCGGCGACGCCCTGCGGTCCCTGCGGCCCCGAATCACCCTGTTCCCCCGGAGGCCCCTGAATTCCAGGTCCGCCCTGCGGTCCCTGCGTGCCCGCAAGTCCCGGATCGCCAACTACGCCCTGCATTCCGGTAGGTCCAGTCGGTCCGACCGTCACCCAATCCAGCTCTGTGGTATTTCCGGTGCAGTTGCCGTCACCAAGGTTGATACCTTTGATTCTGCCAGTGCTCAGGTTGATACAAATCTCAATATTCTCCGCCTGGCCAACACCTGGAAGTGCTGCCACGCAGAGTATCGTAGCGGCGGTCGCACCGACCAGCCAGCGCCACGCGAATTTAAACGAAGCAGGCATGTTGACGCCCTCCATTTTCTGTTGCCCTCCAGCCCTGATGACTTCCGATTTCATCTGTCTTCTCCTCCTCGCGTGCTGGAATCAGAAGGCATCCGCAGGAGCGATCGCGTAGTCCATTGACCATCTCACGTCGAGCGGAGGAGGCAGCGCAACCCCGGCCTTGGGCACAGGAATAATGGCCTCGGAATTGTAGGCCTGGATTGAGAGGGTATCGCCCGGCAGATATTCCTCAGCCAAGGCGCCTCCCGACAAGCTGGAATTGCAGACCGTCGTATCATTCCCCGGCGGCGAGTCATGTGCGACCTTGCAGAACGGATTCGTGAATATGTCGCAATCCGCCTCGTTACACACGATGAACGTGTATTCCGCGCCGAGAGGACCCGCGTCGCCGGGCGCAATCGAAACTGTCAGATTGAATGCTGTGCCGCCCGGAGTTGGCACCTGAACGCTGGTTTGCGGACCAGCAACCGGCGCAGGAGGAATTGAGAAAATACCTTTTCCCGCAGCGCCATTTCCAGGCCCCAGGTAGATAGGGGTGGTCGGCGCTCCGTTGGCTCCCGTGGTCATGTCGAGTTGGATTCCCGCAGCCCCGCCGATGGTTCCGCCCAACGTTCCACCGCTCAGAATCTCAACGTTGTCGCCCGGACCAAATGAAGGCGTGCCGCTAGGTCCAGTCGGGCCTACCGCGCCGGTAGGTCCGGTCGGTCCCGGATGACCCAAGTCACCCGTCGGTCCTGCAGGACCCGTGACGCCCTGTACTCCCTCCGGACCAGTCAAGCCCACCGATCCCATCGGTCCTGTCGGACCTACTGGACCAACCAGGCCTTGCGTTCCCGTCGGCCCCACCGCACCAGGCGCGCCTGCCGGACCGACATTGCCTTGCTCGCCCTGTGGACCCTGCGGTCCCGGGATATTCCACACCAGTGCGAAGTTGGCGTGGTTGCAGGGTTGGTTAACCCCGAGGATCCTGCCGTTCTTGGCGATGCAGACCCTGATGATGCCGGTGTCCGGAACCTGCGCGTTTGCCGCCGGCGAGATACTCGCTATTAACATCGCAGCTGCCGATGCTCCGACGAGCCAGCGCCACGCGTTCCTGAAAGATTGAGGCATTCTCGTCCCCTCCCTGACTGTTACCGTTCGCGTACTCAACATTGCCTTAACCCCTGCTCTCGGCGACTCAAGGTGCCCCTGGTGTCGGAGTTGCAGTTGGCGTCGGCAGATCGCCGCCCGTCTGATGAACCACAACCATCCACGACACTTCGGTCGCCGCCGCGCCAGTGCTGGCAGTTCCTTTCAAAGCGATCGTGTCACCGGGTTGATATTTCTGAGTGTCCACCAAGTCGTTGCACTCAGTCTCGGTCGGTAGCTCGATCGTGCAGGCAACCTTCGACGACGTGCAATCGCTATTGATACACAGCTGGAATGTATAGGTCTGTCCGGGGCCCGGCACGTTCTTGGTCTGCACCCAGAGTTGAGTCACGGTCGAAGCGTCGATTGGTACCGCTATGCTTTCGAGTTGCGTGTCTGCGCCATTGCCCGGTCCGTAGTAAATCGGGCTATTGCTGCAGGTAGGATTGGGCTCGGCATTGGTCGTGCAAAAGGGGTTTCCACCGGACGCGGCGCCCGATCCGCCCAATACGCTCTGGTACCCGAATAGCAACTCGACGTTGCTGCCGAGATCGCCACCGCCGAGCGTATAGAACTGGGTGCCGTTGACGCCGTTAACTCCCGGAGCGCCCGTCGGTCCCGTCGGACCAGTTGCGCCCGTCGGCCCAGTCGGTCCTTCCGGTCCTTGCGATCCCATTTCCCCGGCCGGACCCTCCGGACCCGTCGCTCCGACATTTCCAACCGGCCCGATCGCTCCGGCCGGTCCTACAGGACCCTGCGGTCCCATTGCACCCGCGGTCCCGGTCGGCCCCTGCGGTCCCTGCATACCCTTGGGACCCTGCGGTCCGGATGGACCAACCACACCATTGCTATCCCATGTGATCGCTCGATTCGGACTACTGCAAGTCCCACCGATCGGCAATACGACCCTTTGATGTTTCGGCGATACGCAGATCTGAAATATGTCCGCCTGGCCGGATCCCGGCGCAGCGGCGAGTAACAGCGCCCCCATCGCGACGCCTAATACCACGCGTCGCGCATGCTTGAGTGATACGTGCATTTACCGTCCCTCCCTAGATACTCGCGCCAGAAACGGCTTCTGGCCTGCCTCGCCCAAATCGGGAACGCGAAGAAACTTAGTCGCAGTCCCCCCCGGGACACTTTGCCGGACCATTCATCGCAGAAAACCATGGTTAGAGTCAATCACCGTTCGTTCGTATACGTACTTCGACCTAGCCGTCGATACCGGTCGCATTCTTCAGTTTTCTGTTGCTTAGACATCCGTTCGGAATGTGCATGATGCCTGTTCGTGGCCAGAGGCACGCACGCGCCAACCGGATCTCCCACAATGAATATTTTCACCTCGCAAACGTCGCGCAGCGTCAATTTAGTGTCAAGAGCATATCTCTGCTGCGGAGACGCCCTTCCTCGTTTGCCGAATCCTTCGATGTCGTCATAAAGTGTGTCGCATGCCGGTCGCATACATTCCTCGCACGCGCGATCTCTACGACGACTTCACTCCCTATCGATGGGTCGAGAACGATTCCGCGCCGTTCACGCCGCTGACCAAACCGATTGCCGAATGCAAAGTCGCGATGATCAGTTCCGGCGGAATCATGTATCGCGATCAGCCGCGCTTCCATCGCGAGGACGCCTCCTATCGGCGCATTCCGCTTAGTGCGCGTCGCGACGAACTGAGCGTCTGGCACTTCGGGTATCCCACGCGCGACGCCGCGCGCGACGTCAACTGCGTCTTCCCGCTCGATCGGATGCGCGAGCTCGCCGCCGCCGGCGTCATCGGCGATCTCATCGATCCCGCGTTCAGTTTCATGGGCGGAATTTATTCCGCGCGCAAAGTCCGTGACGAACTCGCTCCGCAAATCGTCGACGAACTCAAGCGCTCGCACGCCGACGCTTTTTTTCTCGTCCCTGCATGACCCGTTTGCCATCAGTCCGTTGGACTGATCGCACGCGCCGTCGAAGAAGCGGGAATACCCACGCTCGCGATGACTTCAGCCCTGGACATCACGCAGTCGGTCAAGCCGCCGCGCGCCGTTTTCGTAAATTTTCCGCTAGGGCACCAGACCGGCCCGCCCGATCAACCCGATCTGCAACGCGCAATCGTCACAGACGCGATGCGCGCGTTCGAAACCATCACCACTCCCGCGACCATCGTAGAGCTGCCCTACGTATGGGACGCATCCGATCGCTCGTGGGAAGAAATCGACTACACCAAAGGATGGATGCCCGCGCGCCCCACGCGCGAAGCCGCCGACCAACAAGAAGCCAGTCGCCAGACAAAATATCGGCGCGAGTAAGTTGCAGGGATGTGGTGGGGCGGGCCGCCGTGCCCGCCATCGATGCGTCCGCGCCACCAATGAATGACTGATCTTACTTCTGCCAAACACGCCAGCTGCATTACTCAAGTATCGGTGAGCCTTGGCCAGCAACTTTCAGGACAGGGCGGGCACGGCGGCCCGCCCCACTGAACCGAAGACCGAGCTAGGATTCACATCTCGCACTTTTCACTTCGCGCGAGTACTTTCATCCGAGACAACTTCACCGGGAGG
>PMOH01000512.1:9216-11725 GCA_003161515.1 Deltaproteobacteria bacterium | reverse complement strand
CGCAGAGCGGAATTCGCATCTTTCGTCGCCGACGCGTCGAAGGTCCCCGACCCGCAGGCATCGAATACGTTCGAGCGATCGAAGCTTAATTGGGATGAGCGGGAGGGTGGAGAGCATCGCGAGATCCTCGAATGGTACCGGCAACTGATCAGCCTTCGCCGATGCGTGCGCGACTTCGAGAATGGCCGCTTGGACCTCGACGCGGTGACCTTCGATGAACAAGCGTGCTGGATATGCGTCAATCGCGGCGGACCGATCGTCATTTGCAACTTCGCCGCATCTCCACAGCGCATACCGATTGCACACGACGCGACTCGGTTGGGCGTATCGCTCGCATCCAAGCCTGGAGTTCGCTTCGAAGATAAATCGATCGAATTGCCGGCAGTCTCCGTCGCGATCCTCGTGCCGAAAGATAGCGGTGATTCAAAATGAGCAGCCGGATCGAAGACTACGCACTGATCGGAAATCTGCGCACAGCCGCGCTCGTCGATCGCACGGGATCGATCGACTGGCTATGTGTGCCGCGATTCGACTCGGGCGCATGCCTCGCCGCGCTGCTCGGAACCAACGAAAACGGACGCTGGCTCCTGGCGCCACAGGGCGGCGTCAAGCAAGTCCGGCGGAAATATCGCGACGACACACTCATACTCGAGACCGAGTTCGAGACTGAAAGTGGCGTCGCCACCGTCATCGACTTCATGCCGATTGCCGAACGCCCGGAACAGGTCGATCTGATTCGAATCGTGAAGGGCATCCGCGGGCAGGTGCCGATGCGGACTGAACTAATTTTGCGGTTCGACTATGGGCACACAATTCCTTGGGTGCGAAAACGCGACTACGGCATCAGCGCCGTATCGGGTCCGAATGCGATCGCGTTCCGAACGGCGGTCCCGCTGGCCAGCAAGGATTTTACGACCGTCGGCGAATTCACCATCGGCGAAGGTCAATCAGAGACGTTCAGGTTGACCGGGTATCCATCGCACGAAGCCGAGCCCGGCGATTCGGACCCGCTCAGCATGCTATCGGTCCTCGAAGAGCGATGGCGCAAATGGGCCGGCCGCTGCTCTTGTCAGGGCGAATGGCGCGATCCCGTTGTCAGGTCGCTGATAACGCTAAAGGCTCTCACCTACGCACCAACCGGCGGTATCGTCGCGGCGCCGACAACCTCCCTTCCCGAATGTCTCGGCGGCCCGCGCAATTGGGACTATCGATTTTGTTGGCTCCGCGATTCTACCTTTACCCTCTACGCACTATTAATTTCTGGCTATATCGATGAGGCGCGCGCGTGGCGTGAATGGCTACTCAGAGCAATAGCAGGTCATCCGCAAGATACTCAGATCATGTACGGAATCGCGGGTGAACGAATGCTCACTGAGTTGGAGCTACCGTGGCTGACTGGCTATGAGAAAAGCGCGCCAGTGCGTATTGGCAACGCCGCGCATCAGCAGTTTCAACTCGACGTCTATGGCGAGGTGATCGACACTCTGCACGTCGCGCGCAAATACAAACTGGAGCACAACGACGATGCATGGCGGCTTCAGAGCGGGCTGATGGATTTTCTCGAGTCGGGCTGGAAGCAGCCTGATGAGGGAATCTGGGAAGTGCGCGGACCGCGGCGCGATTTCACCCATTCGAAGGTGATGGCGTGGGTGGCGGTCGATCGATCGGTAAAAGAAATTCGTAAAGGCTTTGGCGACGGTCCGCTCAATCGCTGGCTGGCATTGCGCGACCAGATTCATCGCGACGTCTGCGACCGCGGCTTTGACCCGGAGCGCAACGCATTCGTCCAATACTACGGCTCGAAATCTCTCGACGCGTCACTGCTGATGATTCCACTGGTCGGTTTTCTGCCCGCGAGCGATCCGCGAGTCGTCTCAACTGTAAACGCAATCGAGCGGGAACTGATCTACAAAGGCCTTGTGCTGCGATACCCGACCGAGACTGGCGTCGATGGACTTCCGCCGGGCGAAGGCGCGTTCCTGCCGTGCACGTTCTGGCTCGCCGATAACTACGCAATCGCCGGCCGCACCCAGGAGGCGCGCGATCTGTTCCAGCGTCTGCTGGATTTGCGCAACGACGTTGGCCTGCTGTCCGAGGAATACGATCCGGTTCAACGACGCCAGCTCGGAAATTTTCCGCAGGCCTTTACTCACGTCTCGATGGTCAATACGGCGCACAATCTCATGCCGGCCAAAGGTCCCGCTGAACATCGATCAGGGCATTGATCGATCGAGCGACGCGAGCCGATGGATCTACTGCGCATATCGACGCGATCTCTGGTCCTGGTACTCGCGATGCTCGTTGCCGGATGTCGCACCTCAGTGCCGCCTGACCAACTCAACATCGCGCTCGCAGTTTTTCCTGACGAAGCCGCGCGCTACGCCTCGTTCGTCGCCGATTTCGAATCGCAGCATCACGTGCATGTGAAAGTGCTCGCGCAAACTTACACCGATGTACTGCAAGCGATGCGCGTGCAGGCCGGAAGTCATGGATCGCTCGACCTGGCCGA
>PMOH01000512.1:0-9179 GCA_003161515.1 Deltaproteobacteria bacterium | reverse complement strand
CACCGGTTGATGTGGCAGGCGATGATCTACAATCGCGTCGAGGTCCCGAATCCACCCGCGACCTGGGACGACCTCAGGCGTTTCGCGCGCGCGCATCCCGGCAAACTCGCGCTGAAAGGCGCGCGCTATGAAGGCGCGATCTGCGACGTGATGCCCTTCGTATGGACCGCGGGCGGCAACGAATGCACGCCCGATTCGCCGGGCTCGATCCGCGCGCTCGACTTTCTGCAGCAACTCGCGCCCGACTTGAACGACGAGTCAGCAGTCTTTCGCGAGATGTCGGTGCTCGAGGCGCAAGCTCGCGGCTCGGTTTGGATTCATTTCAACTGGCCGTTCGCGATGGGCTATCTGCGCGCGAAAGGCCTGGCCCCCAACGTGAATCTGAGCGCGCCGATTCCGGCCGGCCCCGACGGCAGGGCCACTGCGCTCGGCGGCGGCTACCTTGCGATTCCGAATTCAGCGCCTCATCCGAAACTCGCCGCGGAATTCATCGAGTATCTGCTCACTGCCGACACTCAAGCGAAGTTGAGCCGCGAACTCGGATGGTATGGAAGTGTGCCCCCCGCGCCAGGCAGCGAAGATGCGCAACTCTACGCCGGCTACACTGCGATGCGCCCCTATGTCCGAGCGCGCCCGACCGTCAATTGTTATCCCGATCTAAGCGACCAATGGCGGCGTACCATTCGCGCTGTATTATTTGATAACGCTCCGCCGTCTTCGGCGATCGCATCGAGCATTCTCGACGCGCACGATCGGTGCGACTGCGCCGAAACCGCGCCAGGTTCACAGCTTTGAACGCCTCCGCAAAGCGGCTCCGCACAGTCTTCGTCGTGGTGCCGTGCATCTTCATGATCGCGACGCTGGTATTGCCCGCGATGAACGGCCTGCTTCTGTCTTTCGATCACAACGGTCCTTCGCTCGCGAATTACAAGATTCTCTTCGACGATTCGATGTTCTGGCGCGCGCTCGGGAACAACCTGCTGGTGCCGTTCGGAAGCGTCATCGTCGAATTTGTGCTCGGACTCGCGCTGGCATTGACGCTGACCGCGCGCCGTAACCGCTCCGCGTTGATCGAAACCGCCGCGATATTGCCGTTCGCGATTCCCGAAATCGTGATCCTGACCCTAGCGCGCTATATTTTCCTGCCGCGCGGCTACCTGAACGGCGCCATCGCGATGACCGGGATGCATCCGCTGCCGTGGCTCAGTCCGCGCAGCCCGCTCGCGATTTTCACCGTCATCGTGGTTGACGCGTGGCATGTAACCCCGGTTGTGATGCTGATGTTGATGGCCGGCCTGCAAACAATCCCCGCGGAACTCTACGAAGCCGCGCGTCTCGACGGCGCCGGCACGTTCGCGACGTTCAGATTCGTGACCTTGCCGATGCTGATGCCGGCAATCGTTGGAGCGCTGATTCTGCGCGGCATCGACGCGCTGCGGATTTTTTCAACTGTGCTTGTACTCACTGGGCCAGAAGGAGTTCCAGTGCTCTCGACCTATTCGTACAGCTTGTGGGATGACGCGCAGAAACCGCACGAGGCGATGGCAGCTTCGATGATTTTGGCATTGATGGTTACGATAATCGGCATCGGCGGTCTCCTCGTCGCGCGCCGATTTTCGCGCGACGACGGTGCGCTGGCGTGAACAATAGTCTCAAGGCTGCGCGCGTCGCATTGAATGCGTTCGTTCTTGTCGCCGCCGTATTGCCTCTTTATCTTCTCGCGAAACAATCGGTGACTCCCGAGCTCGAGACCTTCGCGTGGCCGCCGCATTGGATCCCACATCATCTGACGCTTTCTCATTTCATCAGCGTGTTCGCAGTCAACGAACTCCGCAGCGCGGTGCTGAGAAGCCTGGCGGTCGCCGCTATCTCCGCGATGATTGCGACCGTGCTCGGCGCGATGCTTGCCCACGCGATGGCGCGAAGCTCGATCGCGCAGCGCATCGGATTCTCGACCGTCTCGGGCATTCGACTCCTGCCGATGATTGCCGTGGCTATCCCGCTCGGCATTATTCTCGCGACCGTCGGAATTTACGATTCACCAACTGGCATCGGGCTGGCGATTGTTCACGGCGCGATCGCGATTCCGACCGCCGCGCTGACGCTGTACGCCGCCTTCGTCGCAATTCCGCTCGAAATCGAGGAAGCGGCGTGGATCGACGGCGCGTCGCCGCTGCGAATTTTTCTGACAATCGATCTGCCGATGGCCCGCGCTTCGATCGCGACGGCGCTGATCCTCTGCTTCATCCTAAGCTGGGACGAATTTGGATTCGCGCTGCTCGTGCAACAGACCAATCGTACGCTTCCGCCGCTGCTCTACTACTACACCGTGTTCGGCAACGTCGGCCCCGCCAGTGCGCTCGCACTGCTGATGATGATTCCGGCCATCTGCGTCGTGGTCGCGCTCGGTCCGTCGTTGCGCGGTGCGCTGACGGCCGGGAGTTCGCGATAGGCGCGACAATGGCTGACCTCGAGATTCACAACCTGACGCGCACTTTCCCCTCTGGCGGAGGCGTGTTTGACATTTCTCTCACCGTGGAAAGCGGAGAATTTCTGGTTCTGCTCGGCCCTTCGGGATGCGGTAAAACTACCTTGCTTCGGCTGATCGCCGGCCTTGAAAATCCTGACAGTGGTGAAATTAAAATTGGAGGAGCGAACACGACGCGTCGCGAATCGATCGCGATGGTGTTTCAGAATTTCGCGCTCTATCCGCACATGACGGTCTTTCAGAATATCGCGTTTCCGTTGAAGCTCCGGCATGTAGCGCGCGAGGAAACCGAACGGCGCGTGAAGGAAAGCTCGGCCAAAGCAGGACTTACGGTCGATCTTAGACGCTATCCGCGCGAGCTGTCAGGCGGAGAGAGGCAACGCGTCGCGCTCGCACGCGCGCTGGTGCGCGAGCCCCAAATCATCCTGATGGACGAGGCGCTCGCGAGCCTCGACGCGCAGTTGCGATCGTCGCTGCGGCTCGAACTCAAAACGTTTCAGCGCCGCACCGGCCGCACTTTCGTGTACGTGACGCACGACCAGGTCGAAGCGCTCGCACTCGCGGACCGGCTGGTGGTGATGCGCAATGGAAGAGTCGAGCAGGCGGGCAGACCTCAGGAAATTTTCGATCGGCCGCAGAGCGAATTTGTCGCGGCCTTTGTCGGCAACCCGCCGATGAACTTTTTTATAGCGGAGCGCTCACCGACTGGCGGAAGTCTCGCCGTCGACGGCATCGATTTCAAAATCAAACCGCCTGACGGCTGTCCCGCGCAAATCAAGCTCGGAATTCGGCCGAATGATTTGCATCTGGACGCAGGCGAGGGCCGCGTCGCGCTCGAGGTCGTCGTCGAGAGTGTCGAATTCTCGGGCGCGACCTACATCGTTTACGCGAAGCTTGGAAATACTTCGATTCGCGCCGAGCTACCGCAATGCGTCGACACCGGCGCGCATCTGACGCTGTTTTTTGATTCTGCGCGAGTGCATCTTTTCGATCCATCGACGGGTCGGCGTATCGACACTCGCTAGTATCGCTATTCGATAGCGCGTCGATGCGAACGAAATCGTCTGGGTGGTGATGCTGGTTATTGAGCTTGACGAATCTCGTGCTGCTGCCACGCCCACAATCCAACCGCGAGGGCGCCTACTACCGCGGCGCCAATCAGCGCGGAGCGCGCCGCGTTGGGGTCCGCATAAGAATTGCCATACTCCGGGGGCGGTACAGTTTGCGGATAGTATCCTGGCGGAGGCGAGGGCTGCGGCGAATATCCCGGCGCAGGCACGGCGGTTCCCGAAGGTCCGTCACCCGACTGATGCATATAGTCGTCGACGCTGCCGATATTCGCTTCCGCCAACTGGATGGGCTGGCCCACTTTTGTGCTTGTGGTTGTGGAGTCGAACGCGGGCGAAAAATCGGCGAAGGCAGGCGTGCTCGCAACCGCCGCGCCTAACAGCGCTGTCAGTATCGCGATCAGAATCGCGCGAATTTTTCGACGTGCCGACAAGACGAAACTCTCCACTCAGGTACCCACTATATAGACGCAGTCCATGGCGAACCGTTACGTCTGAGCGTTCAGCCGGAACTCGGAACCTCGAACCACACTGTCGCGAGCGGTGGGAGCCTCAGCGAAATCGAATACTGAAGTCCGTGCCACGGAATCTGCTCCGCGGTCCCCGCACCTGCATTGCCCTGGTTGCTTCCGCCGTACATCGTCGAGTCGCTGTTGAGAATTTCGCGATAGACGCCGAGCGCCGAAACGCCGACGCGATAGCCGGTGCGCACGATCGGCGCGAAGTTACATACACAGATCAGTTTGCGGCCGCTGGACGGCGCGATCCGCATGAAGGCGATCACGTTCTCATCGGTATTGTTGGCGTCGATCCACTGAAAGCCCGCCGCTTGATGATCGGCTTCCCACAGCGCCGGCTCCGCGCGATAGAGGCGATTGAGGTCGCGAATCAGGTTCTGCACGCCGCGATGATCGGACTCGTCGAGCAGGTTCCAATCGAGGCTGGCGTCATGATTCCATTCGCGCCATTGGCCAAACTCACCACCCATGAAAAGAATTTTCTTCCCGGGGCGCGCCCACATGTAGCCGAACAGCGCGCGCAAGTTGGCAAACTTCTGCCACCGATCGCCCGGCATCTTGTCGATCAGCGATCGCTTGCCGTAAACCACCTCGTCGTGAGACAGCGGAAGCATGAAATTTTCGAACCACGCGTAAACAAATCCGAAGGTCAGATCGCGATGATGAAATCGCCGGTAGATCGGCTCCTTGCTGAAGTAGTCGAGCGTGTCGTGCATCCATCCCATGTCCCACTTGAAACCGAAGCCAAGACCGCCGACATACAACGGACGGCTGACGCCCGGCCACGAAGTGGACTCCTCCGCGATCATCATCACGCCCGCATTGCGCGCGTAGATCTGCTGATTGAGTTCCTTGAGAAATGAAATCGCCTCGAGATTTTCGTTGCCGCCGTGGATATTCGGAACCCACTCGCCGCTTTTGCGACCGTAGTCGAGATAGAGCATCGACGAGACCGCATCGACGCGAATCCCATCGGCATGAAATTCTTCGATCCAGTACTTCGCGCTGCCCTGCAAAAAACTCCGCACTTCGTTGCGGCCGAAATTAAAAATGTAGGTGTTCCATTCAGGATGGAAACCCTGGCGCGGATCGAGATGCTCGTACAGGGCGCTGCCGTCAAAACGTGCAAGCCCGAACGAATCCGTCGGAAAATGAGCCGGAGTCCAGTCGAGAATCACTCCGATACCATTTCGATGCAGGCAGTCGATCAGGTAACGAAAGTCGTCGGGCGATCCGTAGCGCGCAGTCGGCGCGTAGTAACCCGTCGTCTCATATCCCCATGAACCGGTGAACGGATGCTCCATCACGGGAAGGAATTCGACATGCGTGAACCCAACGTCGAGGATGTACTCGACCAGTTGCGAAGCGAGTTCGCGGTAGGTGAGCGGCCGGTTGCCTTCCTCGGGAACACGCCGCCAGGAACCGAGATGCATTTCATATATAGCTACTGGCGTTCGTAAAGGATCGCGACTGTTGCGCTCGGACATCCAGGCGGCGTCATCAAATGAGTAGTCGGAATGATATACTCTCGACGCGGTGGCTGGTGGTATTTCAGTAGCTAATGCGAATGGGTCACTCTTAATAGTCAGTCCAGCCGACTTAGTACGTATTTCGAACTTGTATCGCGTTCCGGCCGGCAAGTCGGGGACAAATATTTCCCAGACGCCTGAGCTACCGAGCATCCGCATCATGTCGAGCCGCCCGTCCCAGCTATTGAAATCGCCAACCACGCTGACCCCATCGGCGTTAGGCGCCCAGACTGCGAAGGATGTCCCCAGCACACCTTCATGCTCGCGAACGTGAGCGCCCAGCTTGTCCCAGATCCGTTCGTGCTTCTGCTCGGCCCACAAATGCAGGTCGAGCGCGCCTAGCGTCGGCGCAAACGGGTAGGGTTCGTGGTTCGTCGCGACCAGGCCGCCAGGATAGTGAACCCTAAGCTGGTACGGGAAAATCTGACGCCTGTCGGCTATAAGGATCTCGAACAGGCCCGGTTCCGGCCGCATCACCATCTCGCGCGGCGCTTCACCGTCAATCATCACAAATATTTTCTGGGCGTCGGGGCGATAGCTGCGAATAATCACTCCTCGATCGGTGGGATGCGCGCCCAGAATTGAATGCGGATCGTGGTGCCTGAGCGCGAGCAGGCGCTTCAATTCCTCGGCCGGAATTTGTGGAACCGTTCGATCGCTCGATGCCGCGATCGTCTCGTTATGCTCGCGGGCTTTCATGAATTCCGGGCTTGGGGATGATCAGGTGTTGAGTATTGTCACTCTTCAACCCGAGCAACTGACCAATGCTGAGTAATGGAATCAATAGCCAGTCGGGACGATTGTTCAGTTCGTAACCAAGTTCATAGATTGCTTTGTCCATTACGAATGCGTCGATCAGGATTCTGAGCTCATCGTCACTCTTTGGTATCAACGAACTGTGGCTGCCAGCTTCGAGATAACCTTTCATGAACGCCCATGACGACCAAGTCCGCCAGAAGTTCGCCCACGGTTCCATCCCGGCGAAATCGAAATTTCCAAGCGCACCGATTTTCAATTGTTCGATGGTCGATGTAAGCGCTGCGTAATGAAACGATCGCAGCATCCCGGCGACGTCTCTCAACCCCGCACGCTTGAGACGGCGCTCACTCAGCGGACGTGCCGGCTCGCCTTCGAAATCAATGATGGCGAAGTCCCGGCCGGTGTAAAGAATCTGCCCGAGATGCAAGTCGCCGTGAATCCGCATCCGCTCGATGGTCAAGCGGGCGCGAAGAAACGCATCGAATCGCGCGGCGATCTCGCGCTGATGCGAGGCGATTAGCTGCGCCTGATCGCGCAACTCTTTCGGTACGATCGACGCGCGACTGTTGAGCATGCGCATCACTTGCGCGAGCAAATTCTGCATCGATTGAAACGTCGAACGCTGGTACAGAGTCGAGTACGGCTCAGTAGCGAAATCCGGATCATCAGCTGTGGAAGCCAACGCGAGATGAAGCTCCGCGAGCCGCTTGCCCATCAGGCGCGCAGCGTCAAGATAGTGACCGATCAATTCGGCGGCCAATGGGTCCGGCTCTGTCAGCGCGAGCAACTCGACCAGTGTCTTCTCCATCGCGGGCGGCGGCTCCGACCTGGTCGCGGCGTTTTCCAGGTAGCGGTGCAACTCGTTCAGCGTGAACTGCCAGGCGTCGCCCTCATTGGGAACGAAGCCTTGCAGCACTGCGATGTTCCTTCGCTCGCCGCTCGGAGAACCGTAGTCGATCCATCCTGCCAACGGAGGGACGTGGGAAAAGAGCGCGTGGGAAGTCAGGTAACGCCCAATCTCGAGGTCGGGATTCAAGCCGGCTTCGATGCGTCGAAACAGCTTGATGATAAAACGGTCGCCGTACACCACGGAGCTGTTGCTCTGCTCTGCCTTGAGCACGTGGGGTTCGAGCCGCGATTCGGGATCGCCGCGCAACTGATGGAACGCCTGGGTGGCGCCCGGGAGCAACTCGCCCACCGAACCTCGATGACGCCGGCGCCTCGCGATGATCTCTAGTAGTGCATTCAGGAAATCCGGATCGACTGCCGCGTCAAAAAGAATTCCGTCACCGTCGCCGTTGCGTCCCGAACTAGTCACTTCCGCGATCACGTGCTCCGGCCAGCGCGACCGCACATCGCGTGCTCGATCGCCGGTCGCAATAGCCATTGGCAATACATAAGTCTCAGGCTCGGCGTTGGAGTATTCAACGTTAAGTAGCGTTAGTTGCGGAACGCCCGCGCCCTCGGTCATCGGAATCGTCTCCGCGATATGGACGCTGGTCATGGTTCGGGTCTTTGCGCGAAACCAGCGGCAATGCCGCAGGTAAGCCGGTAGCAGGCGCTCGAGTTGCTTGCGGGAATCTCCGCGCAAAATACCATCGAAGCTCGCATTCAGCTCGATGCGCGGAATTTCGTACTCGGAGCGGTCTGCTGCGGCAGTCGTTTTTGGAGCTTCGAGAGAAAACCAGAAGAAGCCATGCGGTCCAAGCGTGAGAAGATAGGGCAGGTCACCGACAGCTGGAAATGGCGTGCGGCCAAACAACTCGATCGGCGTCGTGCCCTTGAATTTCGCCAGATCGAGTTCGACGTATTGCACGAATCGCGAAAGATTGGCGACTACCAGTATCTGTTCTCCTTCATAAGCTCGGATGAAGGCCAGCACGTGTGAATTCTCGGGACTGAGAAACTCCATCGTGCCGCGGCCAAATGCCTTGTGCTGTTTGCGCAGCGCGAGCAAACGCCGCATCCACCAAAGCAGCGAGTGCCGATTGCTCTCGTGCGCTTCGACGTTGACGCTTTGGTAGTGGTACTCGGGATCGATTATCACGGGCAGGATGAGACGCTGCGGATTGGCCGCGGAAAATCCGGCGTTGCGATCCGCGCTCCATTGCATTGGAGTACGAACACCGTCCCGGTCGCCAAGGTACACATTGTCTCCCATTCCAATTTCATCGCCGTAATAAATGACCGGCGTTCCCGGCAGCGAACACAGCAAAGCATTATTCAGTTCAATAGTACGTCGATGATTACCGAGCAGAGGAGCGAGCCGCCTGCGAATACCCAGATTGACTCTCATTCGCGCGTCCTGCGCATACGCGCGATACATGTAATCGCGCTCTTCGTCAGTAACCATTTCGAGCGTCAGTTCGTCGTGATTACGAAGAAACAACGCCCACTGGCAGCTCGGATCGATCTCCGGCGTCTGCGCCCAGATGTCGGTGAGCGGAAATCGATCCTCCATCCGCACCGACATGAACATTCGAGGCATCAGCGGAAAGTGGAACGCCATGTTGCATTCCTTGCCTTCCTCCAGGTACGCGACGGCGTCTTCCGGCCACTGATTCGCCTCGGCCAGCAGCATTCGACCGGGGAATCTCTCGTCGATATATGATCTCAATTCGCGCAGGAATGCGTGGGTTTCCGGCAAATTCTCACAATTCGTTCCTTCGCGCTTGAACAGATAGGGAACCGCGTCCAGCCGGAGACCATCGACGCCCATACTCAGCCAGAAGGAGATCACTTTTCGAATTTCGCGAATGACCGCCGGGTTGTCGTAGTTCAAATCCGGCTGATGAGAGTAAAACCGATGGAAGTAGTA
>PMOH01000361.1:2593-11092 GCA_003161515.1 Deltaproteobacteria bacterium | reverse complement strand
AGCTCGACCAGCGACGCGCCGGCGCGGATGTGCAGCCACGCATCCTCGGCCGTCGCGACGCCGCCGACGCCGATGATCGGGATTTTTCCGCGCGTGTGCGTATGGATGTCGCGAATCAACTCGCGCGCGCGAATCAGCAGCGGCCGCCCGCTGAGGCCGCCCGGATGCGGTGACGTGACGCCGCGCGCCTCGCGCGCGACAGTCGTGTTGCACGCGACGATTCCATCGACGCCGATCTCGAGCGCAGTCTCGCAGATTCGAAACAGCTCGTTGCGATCCAGGTCGGGCGAGATTTTCACCAGCACCGGACGCGGCGACTCGCCGGCGTCTCCCAGCATCGCCGCAAACAGCTCGGTCATTTTCTCCGGCGATTGCCAGTTCCGCAGTCCCGGCGTATTCGGCGAGCTCACGTTGATCACGATGAAATCGGCTATCGGCCCGAGCCGTTTCATCAGCGCGGCGTAATCGGCGGCGACCGCATCCGGCGGCGTGTTGCTGTTCGGCCCGAAGTTGAGTCCTAGCCGAATCGAAGTCCCGGCCTTGCGCATCCGCTCGATTCGCGGCGCGACCGCCTCCATCCCTTCGCTGGGAAACCCGAGCCGGTTGATGAGCGCGCGGCGCTCGGGGATGCGCCACACGCGCGGGATTTCATTTCCCGCCTGCGGACGCGGCGTAATCGTGCCCAACTCGGCGAAGCCGAAGCCAAGCGTCTCCCACGCGCGAATCGCGATTGCGTCCTTGTCCATGCCGGCCGCGAGCCCAATCGGATTGCGAAAGTCGGTCCCCCACAGCTTGATCGCGAGTTCCGGCAGGTCACGCGGCGGCGTAAACGGCGGCATCAACGAGAGCGTCCGCAGGGTCAGGCGATGCGCATACTCGGCATCGAGGGCGAACAAATACCGTTTGAAGAGCTGCCGATAGGCGGCGTCGATTGCGGAAACAGCGCGCATGGGGTCGAACAGGCAATCTTGCAATGCTACGCGGCTAGCGCAATCGAAACGCATGGTGTGGATTAACCGCACGCGCCGCTGATGCAGTCGCACCGCAGCTTGGACTAAGATGATGGGTAATGGCGGCGTCGAGCGCCCGGCCATTTGCGGGAGGGGTCAGGAGAGCGTGGAAAATCAGGCGAAAATGCAAGTCAAGTTGATCGACTACGCGCAGCAGCCGCTGGAAAAACTCTACGCGGCGTTCCGCACCTGCTATTCCGCCGACACGCCGATCGAAGTCTGGGAAAAAATCCGCTCCGAGAAAATCACCCACGACAAAATCCGCGATTTCATCACCGAGCGGCTGAAGACCGGCCATGCCTCGCCGCTCGAGCAGATTGTTTTCTGGTTCGGCATCGCCAACGTGTCGCGCTCGCTATCGCATCAGTTCGTGCGTCATCGGATCGGCATCAGCTTCGAGCAGCAGAGTCAGCGCTACGTGAAATTCAAGCAGGACAAGCTCGCATTCGTGCTGCCGGATTCGTGGTCGCGCGCGGGGCTCGAGGATGAATTCTCCGACCTGCTTTCGAAGACGTCCGAGCTCTACGCCAAGGCGCTGAAGGCCGGGATTCCGGCCGAGGATGCGCGCTTCGTGCTGCCCAACGCCGCGCCCACGAATTTTCACGTGATGGTGAATTTCGCCGAGATGCTCCACATCTGCGACCTGCGCCTGTGCGTGCGCGCGCAATGGGAAATCCGCCGGATGGTCGCGATGATGCGCGCGGAAATCAAGCACGTGCTGCCGGAGATCGCGGTCTTCCTGCAACCGAAATGCGGCGAGAACCGGATGGGCTACTGCGACGAGTCGCTCGACGAATACCAGAAGTGCCCGCTGAGCAAGGTGCGGCCGCACAAGTCGAGCCTGTTCGATCTCTACGAGCGCTACGGCTCGCGCAAGGCGCAGGCGCTGGGCGAGGCCGAATATCGCGCGGTCGAGGAAAAAGAGCAGCTCTGATTTTCCAGGTGCCGCGTGAGTGATCTTTCATCGATCGACGACGCGATCGCGGCATTCAATCGGGGCGCATACTTCGAAGCCGCCGAGATGTTCGAAACCGCGTCACACACGGCCGATGACGATCTGAAAGGTCTCATCGTCGCGTTCAATCAAATCGCAGCGGCGCTCCATCTGCGCTTCGAACGCGGAGGACGGCAGGCGTCGATCAACCTGATGTCGCAAGCGATGATCGCGCTCGACGACATGAAGCCCGCGCGCGCCGGAGTTGACGTCGAGCGCCTATGCGCGGAGCTGGCGGCCTACACCGAAGAGGTGCGCGCGACCCCGCGCGACGAGCGCGACGGCCTCAAGCATCGCGCCCGAATTTTCCTGGAACGCCGCCGCGCCCCAAAGATCAACCGCGTCTAACTCTCATGCAAATTACCCACGAGCAGATCTCCGACGGCCTCAAGCGGGCGCGCTACGTCACCAACGAGCGCGTCGAGACCGCGATCTTTCTCGCGCTCGCGCTCGAAAAGCCGCTGCTGATAGAAGGTCCCGCCGGTGCGGGCAAGACCGAAGTCGCCAAGGTGCTCGCTGAAATTCTCTATACCGAGCTCATCCGGCTGCAATGTTACGAGGGTCTCGACGAGGCGCGCGCGCTCTATGAATGGAACTATCAGAAACAACTTTTGCGGATGCAGGCCGACGAGCAGCAAGGTCTGCGATGGGAAGAACTGAGCGAGCACATCTTTTCGCGCGATTTTTTACTCGAACGCCCGCTGCTCAAGGCGATCACGTCGCCGAGCCGCGTCGTCCTGTTGATCGACGAGGTCGATAAAGCCGACGAGGAGTTCGAGGCTTTTTTACTGGAGCTGCTTTCTGACTTCCAGGTGAGCGTTCCCGAACTGGGAACGTTGAAGGCGCGTGAGCGGCCGGCCGTGATCCTGACCTCGAATCGCGCGCGCGAACTGTCCGAGGCGCTGCGCCGCCGATGTTTGCATCTATTCATCGACTTTCCGGGAACCGAGCAGGAGCGGAAAATTATCGAGCTCAAGGTTCCCGAGCTCGACGCGAAGCTGGCGGCCGAGGCGGCGCGCTTTGTCGGCGCGATTCGCAAGCTCGGACTGCGCAAGCCCCCGTCGATTGCGGAGACGCTCGACTGGGCGCGCGCGCTGGTGCAGTTGGGCGTGCGCGAACTCGACACCGACGCGGTCCGCACGGCGCTCGGCGTACTACTCAAGCACGAAGACGATCGCGCGAAGGTGGAATCCAAGGCCTCGACGCTCGCGCCGCGCCGTAAATCCGCCACGTAGATCGCGATGGCGCGGCTTCGCGATCAGCTGGTCAATTTTATCGCGTCTCTGCGAGATGCGGGCGTCAGAATTTCGGTTGCGGAGTCGATCGATGCGATGAACGCGGTCGCGGCCGTTGGGCTCGAGCGCGAGCTGATGCTCGAGGCGCTGGCGGCTGCATTGATCAAGGACGAAGCCGACCGCGCGGCCTTCGACGAGGTGTTTGATCGTTTTTTCGCGGCGCCTCGAACGAATCGCGGAGAGCATCCTGATCAACGCGGCGAGCAGGTCTCGGCTGCCGCGGGCCGCGGCCGGCCGGGAGAGAATCCGATTTCGTTGTCTCGCGACGATGCGCCGCTGCGGAAGCCGGAGCAGCCGCGTGACGGCGCGCAGTCAAACGATCGCGATGAGAAATCCTCGCCGTCAGACGCGAAGCCATCGAAGAAAACGAAGACGGCGCATCGTGATGACGCGGAGAGCAAGGACGCCGAGCGCAAATCCGAAGAAACGCGCGGCCGCGAACAGCAGGAAGGGGCGCATTCGCGGGAAGAGTCGGGCAGTCCTGGTATCGACGCAGCGCGCGTTGCGCGGCTCCGCGCGATCGAGCGCAGGCCGTTCGACAATTTCTCCCGCCTGGAATACGACGAGGCCCGCGACGCGCTCGCGCCGCTGATTCGCCGCTTTCGGATTCGGCTCGGACGCCGGCTGCGTCTTGCGAAGACCGGCCGCATCGATTTCCGCCGCACCATTCGCGCGGCGATGCAGCGGGGCGGCGCGATGATCGATCTCAACTTCCGCGCGCGCCGGCCGCGCCACGTCGATCTCGTAATCCTCGCCGACATCTCGGGTTCGGTCCGTTACGCGGCGCAGTTGATGCTCGAATTGATGGCGGGCGCGCGCGGATACTTCCGCCGCGTCAGCAGTTTCGTGTACGTGGACCATCTGGCGGAGGCGGATTTCGAGCAGGGCCACCTGGTAATGACGCCCGCGCTGGACCTGTATGCGCGATCGGATTTCGGCCGCGTGCTCGGCGAACTGTGGCAGCGCCGAACCGGATTGCTGACGCGCAGCACGATCGTCGTGATAATGGGCGACGCCCGCAACAACCGCCTGCCCGCGCGTGCCGACGTGATCCGCGAAATCGCGCGTACATGCCGCGCCGTGGTGTGGCTGAATCCCGAAGATCCTGCGCGCTGGGGCACCGGCGACAGCGCAATCAAACAATACGTGCGCGAAGTGAAGCTGCTGGTGCCCTCGCGAAACCTGCGCGAGCTGCAAGCCGCCCTGACCGCGATCGCCTAGCGCCGTCAGAAATCGAACAGTTCGCGCATCTTTGCGAGGAGCCAGCGGTGCGGGCCGCCTTTGCCGTCGAGCGCGTCGCCAGATGAGAGTTTTTCCAGCCGGTCGCGGTTTCGCGCGGCAATAATATCGCCGATGCTCGCGGCGGCGTCGGGATGCTCCTTGAACAGGCGGGTGAAGCCCTCGCGGTCCATCTCGATCACTTCCACGTCGGTGAGCGCGCGCACGTTTGCGTTCCGCGGCTCTCCGGTCATCAGCGCCATCTCGCCGGTGACAACCCCGCGGCCAATCTCGGCGAGGTGGCGAAGCTGGCCGTCGGCGGTATGACCGATGACTTCGGCCCTTCCGCTGCGCACGATGAACATCGACTCGCCCGGTTCGCCGATGCGCACCAGCATCTCGCCCGCCCCAAACTGGCGCACCGAGACAGTCGGCACCAGCAAGCGAAGTTCGTCGTCGCTGAGACCGCGCAGCCAATCGACCTGGCGCAGGTCGGTCATCAGTTCGCGCTCGAACTGCGCGTCGGCCTTTTCGTCTTCATCGCGGCCCGCGTCGCGTACATGGACGGTGCGGGTCGGGAACGGAATCTCGATCGAATGGCGTCGCAGCGCGTACCATAGGCTCGACGCGACGCGATCGCGCACGCGCTCCTGCGCGCCAAAGTCCGCAATCCAGTACTTGATCCGATATTGGATTGCGAAATCGCCGTAACTGTCCACCTGGACTTCCGGCGCTGGCTCGCGCAGCACTTGCGGCACATCGCGCAGCAGGGTCAGCACAACCTCGCGCACGTGATTGGGCGGCACCCCGTAGCTGATCCCGACCGTAATTTCGTCGCGCACAAAGCCGGTGGCGTAGTTGTACAGCACGTCCTTGGCAATCACCGAATTGGGGATCTCGAGCCGTTCGTTAGCGCGCGTCACGATGGTAGTGGCGCGCCACGCGATTCCCTTGACCTGGCCGACGTGCGTACCGCTCCGGATCCAATCGCCGGGATCGAATGGGCGCCCGATCTGGAGCGACAGGCCGCTGAAAATGTTGCCCAAGGTCTCCTGCAAGGCGAAGCCGAGGACGGCCGCGAATACCGTGGTGGTGGTCAGGATTGAAATCGGCTCCACGCCGAAGTCGGTGTACAGGACGACCATCACAACCACGAACCACAACGTGAGCATCACCAGGTCTTTGGTGATGCTCGAGAAGTGGACCTTGCCGCGGCGCGTTATCGAGTCGACGAATTCGAGCAAGAGGCGAATCACGCCGAACAGGAAAAGTACCAGCGCCGCGACCGCAACCTTTTGGCCGACGAGCTGGTTAGGGATAAAGCGCGAGCCGGCGTCGATCAGCGCGCTGCCCGACAGCAGCAGGAATGTCGTGGCGGTCACGGCGCGCTTGCCTCGGCGCACCGCGAAGGCGCCCAGCAAGCCGATCAGCACGAGCACGCTTTCGAACACCGTGCGTACGTCGCGCGGCAGCACGTCAATTTGCAGCATCGACTGAAGAGGCGTCGCCACTATCGTTCAGATCCCCGCGGCCACCGCGATTTCGTCGAGCAGTTTCATCGGATCGAAATACTCGGCCGCTATCTCGCGCGCGACGCGCGCATGACGCGGATAGTCGGCATTGATTTGTTCGAGCGCGTCCACCGCTTCGTCCGCTGTGTCGAATCCAAAGAGGCCGGCGCCGGTCGGGATGAATTTTTCGAACCCGGTGCGCTGCGTAACCACCGGACGTCCAGCGGCCAGGTAGCAAACCGTGCGATCGCTGAACCATCCGGTGCGCGGCCGCACGTAAATGTCCTTCGCGACGGTGAACTCACCGCGCGACCGGCTGACGTACTCGCGGTACTCGTCGATGTCGAGCGACATGGGAATTACCGGCGTAATCGTGAACCCGCCGGCAATCGCGCGGTCGTAGTCGGCGCCGCCGCTCAGATTGGTGGCGAGCTCAATCGGTTGCTTCGCGCGTTCCGCGACCTCGAGCATCTTGCGGAAATTCAAATGCTTCGACCAGTAGTACGTCTCGCCCGCAATTACCATGTCGTTGCCGTTATTCTGCCACGTGCCGACCGTCGTGAACGCAGCCGGCTCCGCCGGCCCAACCCCCGGATGCCACTGGTCGAGATTTACCGGCGGACGCGTCGGGTGCCAATCGCGGCCGCCCGTGGGGAGCAGGCAATCGGGCGCGCCGATATTGTAGCAATACGTGAAAAGCAGCTTGTGCGAATTTGCAAACGTCACGGAGGTTGGAATCTTCCGCGCCAGCTCGAGCTGCATGACGCCCGGGTCGGTCTCGAGATACACCAGGCAGCGGCTGCGCTGATGCTCCTCGCGCGGCTCGGTCGCACCGCAAAGATTGATCACGGCGTCAGCGTCGCGAATCAACTCCATGCATCGCTCGCGCGACATTCCGATGTAATCGTCCTTGACCGAATCGAAGAACGCCCACCGGTCGCCAAAGCCGTAGCGCTCGAGCACGCCGCCCAACACCTTCAGATTGCGCGACGGATCCGGAGTGCTGGTTTCGATCGTGGGGTCGTAAACGTGAGCGCGGTGATCCTCGATGTAGAAAACGTCGAGGCCGAGCTGCCGAAACCCGATCAGATGATGAAGCAATTGCCAGATCACTCCGGCAAACGGATAACGCGCTGCCAGATGCAACACGACGACTTTGCCCTTGCGCTTGCCGTTCACCTTTTGCGTGGCGATTCTAGTCCGTGCTCCTTCGACATCATAGTTGGCCGGCGCAGTCTGCGGCTATCCGATCCAGCTCGTCGCGCAGCTTGAGCACCGCAATCCGGCGCTGGCTGATCTGCGCCTCTTCCTCGTCGCCGAGTTCGCCCAGATAACAGTTGCGCCCGGGAATAACCAGCACCGCGCGATACGGAAACCCGGCGCGAATTTGGGGATACGCGCGCCCGGCAATCACGCCCTCGATCGCGCCCTCAGCCGTCTTCTCGCGAATCACGCCACCATCTTCATGAATCAAGGCGAGCGTCGCGCGAATTCGCGCCGTCCGCTGCGCCATCGGCACAGTTTTCATCCGGCGAATAACTTCCGCCACCAGCGCTTCGTCGGAATCATCGCCACCCGAACTGAGCCATCGATGGGACCTTACTCCCGGCTCGCCGCCGAGCGCGTCGATCTCGAGGCCCCCATCGTCGGCCAGCGTCGCAATTCGCGCGCGCTCGAAATAGAAGCGCGCCTTCAGCAGCGCGTTCTCCGCGAAAGTCGCGCCGGTCTCTTCAGGCGCCTCGGAAATTCCGACATCGGCGAGCGACACGAGTTGGAGTTCGATCCCGAGGTCGCGCAGGATCAATCGATACTCAGCAAGTTTCGCTGGATTGGTAGTCGCGATCAGCAGCCGCTGCATCAGTTCATTTACCGGAAGACTTGGGCCGATACGTGATCTTCAACGAATCGCGCTCGCGATGCTCCTCGAGCGCCAGCTCGATCAACCGATCGATAAGGCGCGCCAGCGGCACGCCCGACGCCTCCCACAGCTTCGGATACATGCTGATGGAAGTGAAGCCGGGAATCGTATTCACCTCGTTGACGTAGATCTCGCGCAAGTCGCGGCTCGCCAGAAAATCGACGCGCGCCATTCCGCGCAGCGACAACGCCTTGAACGCCGCCACCGCCATCGCGCGCAACTTCTTCGCCTTGGCGGCCGGCAAGTCGGCCGGAATTTTCGTCGAGGATCCTTCGGGATCCACATACTTCGATTCGTAGTCGTAAAAATCGTGCGCGCCCGTGACCAGCACCTCGCCAGGAATCGACGCCTCGGGACGATCGTTGCCGAGCACCGCGACCTCGAACTCGCCGCCCTCACACGACGCCTCGATCAACGCCTTGCGATCGTATTGAAAAGCGTCGTCGAGCGCTGCGTTGAGATCGGCGGCGCGCTTCACTTTGCTGATTCCGATCGACGATCCCAGCGCGTTGGGCTTGACGAACACCGGATACCCAAGTTTGCGCGCCAGCTT
>PMOH01000361.1:761-2481 GCA_003161515.1 Deltaproteobacteria bacterium | reverse complement strand
CCCGCCAGCTCGAGCAGCCCCTGCACCGTGCCGTCCTCGCCGTAGGTCCCGTGCAACACCGGAAACACCACGTCCAGCCCTGGAATCGCATGTCGCGTGCGCGTCCCCTCGCCACGGGTGCCGTTAGCCGGCGTCGCGACGAGAGCTTGCCCTTCCGGATGCGGCAACAGAGTCACTTGCGTTCCGCCCGCATTAAGCGCCGCAAGCTGCGGCGTCTTCTCGGCGAGCAGTTTCAGCGCGTTGCGTTCGAGATACCATCGCCCGTCGCGGCCAATCCCAATCGGAACAATCTCGTAGCGCGCCGGATCCATCGCCGACATCACAGTCAGCGCCGATCGCAGCGAGATCTCATGCTCGCCCGACCGCCCGCCAAACAGGACGCCCACCCTGAGCCTTTTTTTATCCGCCATGTGCCCGCCCCGCCCCGAGAGGGAACTTAGGAACTAATTGTATGTGAAACCCGCGGTGNNCAGGGGTGACCCCTGCACCCGGTCTTAATCGCAAAATGGCGAGGACGCCCTTTTGCTCTCAGGTTCTTTTTCCGCGTGAGTCTAAGCCCGACTTTTATCTGCCTCTCCCAAGTGAGCTGCTGGCGACTGCGTCGCCGGCAGCGGGCAACACCCCCAACAAGTTCGAACAGGGACGAAGTCCCGCATCTTTATTTTCTTATTACTGGGTGCAGGGGTCACCCCTGCCGCGGGTGCGGGGCGCGCAGCCCCGCATCTTACTGCCTGTAGTTCGGCGCTTCCTTCGTAATGAATACGTCATGCACATGACTCTCGCGCATGCCGGCGTCGCTGACCTTTACGAATTTCGCCCGCTTGCGCAGCTCCGCCAGATTCGCGGCGCCGAGGTATCCCATCCCCGACTGCAGGCCGCCGACCAGCTGCTCGATATTCGACGCGAGCGACCCGCGATGGGGCACGCGCCCTTCGATTCCCTCCGGCACATGTTTGCCGTCGGTTACGTTCAGTTGTTGCCCGTAGCGGTCGCCGGTACGCTCGTTCATGGCGCCGAGCGAGCCCATCCCGCGATAAAGTTTGTAGGTGCGGCCCTGGTAGAGAATCGTTTCGCCGGGACTTTCTTCTGAGCCCGCGAACAGCGACCCGATCATCACGCTGTTAGCGCCGGCCGCGATCGCCTTGGTGATATCGCCCGAGAACCGGATTCCGCCGTCCGCGATCACCGGGATATTGCGCGGCTCGGCAATCGCAATCGTATCCATGATAGCCGTGATCTGCGGCACGCCGACTCCAGATATCACGCGCGTGGTGCAAATCGATCCCGGACCCATCCCGACCCGGAGCGCATCGGCGCCCGCGTCGCACAGCGCCTTGGCCCCTTCGCTGGTCGCGACGTTTCCCGCGACCACCTCGACGCCGGGCCATTCGCTCTTGGTCGCTTTGATCGCGTCGATCACGTTTCGCGTATGCCCATGCGCGGTGTCGATACAAATCACATCGACGCCCGCGCGCCTGAGCGCCGCCACGCGCGCCTCGCGCTCCGGACCGACGCCGACCGCGGCGCCAACCCGCAGCCGCCCGAGCTGATCCTTGCTCGCATGGGGATGCCGAATCGCCTTGTCCATATCCTTAACTGTGATCAGCCCGCGCAACCGATTCTGATCGTCCACCAGCGGCAGCTTCTCGATCCGATGCGCCTGCAGGAGCTCCTTGGCATGCTCGAGATCGATCCCGGGACGCGCCGTGATCACTTTGCT
>PMOH01000361.1:0-740 GCA_003161515.1 Deltaproteobacteria bacterium | reverse complement strand
GAAATCCGAAAACGTTCCATCACCGCCAGCGCCTCGCCAATCTTTTGCTCGGGGCTGACGGTAATCGGATCGACGATCATCCCGGTCTCATATTTCTTGACGGTCTCGACCTCGGCCGCCTGCTCTTCGATCGAAAGATTCCGATGGATAAACCCAAAGCCACCCATCTGCGCGATCGCAATTGCCGTGCGCGATTCGGTGACGGTATCCATCGGACTCGACACCAGCGGAATGCGCAGACGGATCTTCGGCGTCAGCGCAGTAGATACGTCGCAACTGGATGGCAACAAGTCGGACGATTGTGGCAGCAGAAGAACGTCATCAAAAGTAAGTGCTTCGCGAAGCTCCTGATGCGCCATAAAAATAACCTCCTGAGATAAAAAAAAGCCCGCGGTTTTCCGCGGGCCCAATCCAGCCGTCAGTTCTTACACGCAGTCCGTTTAATCAGATGCGCCATAAACGACCCTAACAAGAGCCGCGCACCTAATCAATACGGGGATCAGACAAGCGCTGTTTCCGATCTTTTCGGGTAATCACGTGAGTTCAGACGGCGCCTGACGCAGTCCGGTTTACTCGCCGCCGATATGGGCTCCCTTCTCCGCTACCGAGCGGCGCATGAGTGGGATAAAAAATACCAACATCAAGCCGACCGCAGCTGAGAATGAGAAGACGTCGAAGTAGGCCAGTGACGACGCCTGTTGAGCTCGCGACTGGCCGAGAACGCCCAACGCCATTTGATG
>PMOH01000175.1 GCA_003161515.1 Deltaproteobacteria bacterium | reverse complement strand
TAATTGCTGGTGGTGAGCAGGCAACCGCCTGCCGTCATCAGCGGCTCGGCGAAGTGCGCCATGCGGATGAAGGAATAGCAGGAAATATCCATCGCGGTCAGAAACCCCTGCCGTGAACAGTCTGCCACGCGGCCTTGCAAATCCTCTTTCGGCGCGAAGGCGATAGCATGTAGCAGAAAATCGAGCTTCCCCCACTTGGCTTTGACGGCATCAAATACGGCTTTCAGCTGCGCGTCGTCGCGCACGTCCAGTGGGAGAATGACCGATGCTCCTACCTGCTGCGCCAGCGGGCGCACATAGGGCTCTGCCTTCACATTCAGATAAGTGACGGCCAGTTCCGCGCCTTGGGCCTGAAATGCTTTCGCGCAGCCCCACGCAATCGAATGTTCATTGGCGATGCCGACGACCAGCCCCTTTTTTCCCGCGAGCGTTTGGGTCATGCCTCGACCTCTCAACTTACCCTTGGTCTAGGAAGTAAGCCGACCCATGCTGCTCCAGAGCTCTTCGGATTTGTTCATCTCTCGTAGCCATTAGGATCCAGTTCGACTTTTCCTGGAAGGACGCAAGAATTGTTCGACCGGCGAACGGTGAAAAAGGAAAAGTGATCGCGAGTCAGGCGGCGCGCTCGTGTTCAGCTACCTTTGACTTCCCGTAATCTGCCCGTGTCCACGTCGAAAATGGCGCCGCGCACGGCGACTTCTTTGGCAATCCAGGGATGCGACCTGACTTTCTTGATCTGCTCCCGGGTATTTTGCTCGGGGTCCTTATAGGAGAAGAAACGCATAGGAGCCGGCGATGCGTCTCCGGTCGAAGCGCTCAGCTTCGCGTTCAGCTCGTCATCGGTGAATGTCGTGAACCCGCAGCCGGTGTGGTTGAGAAGCAGTATCTCTGTGGTTCCGAGTATACGGTTGGAAACGACAAGTTCCCCGAGAACATCTTCGGTCACCGCGGGTCCGCCGGTTCGGATAACGTCCAAATCGGCCTGCGGCAGACCCAGGATTCCAGGCAGGTCTGAGAGCCGCGGATCCATGCAGGTTACAACTGCGATTTTGGGAGCCGGACGCTTCCCCAGCTTGGGATCGTAACTTTTTGCATAGTTGCGGTTTGCTTCCAGCGCCTTGTCAATAATGCTCATCGTTTTCCTCCTGACGGGCGAGCGGTGCGGCCAAGCCTGTTTTTTTGTAGTGTCGCTCTTCAGAAGATTTATTGCCAACGCCTTTTGACGCGTGGTCGAGTCGTTCCGGGGGTCAACTGCTTCACAGCGATCCCCGATGAGGAGGGGAGTTGGCTGGCAGCAATTCGTCATTCCTCGGAGAGATTTGTTATAACCGAACCAGTCTACGATTTGCACGGAGGTAAGGGGTTCTATGGGTGATGCCGACGGCCTTCGCTATACAAAGATCCCGCTCAATAACGGCTCTGATGAGATTCCGGCACTCGGGTTTGGGACGCTGATTCCTGATCCGATCGCGACCAAAGAGGCTGTCAGGATTTCTCTGGAGGTGGGCTTTCGTCAATTCGATTGCGCTGAGCGTTACCGAAATGAAGAACAGGTGGGCGAAGCGATGCGGGCGGTGTTCAACGAGGGCAAGCTCAAACGGAAGGACGTTTTCGTAGGTACGAAGCTCTGGAACAACAATCATCGTCCCGAGCGCGTTAGACCCGCCTTCGAAGCAAGTCTGAGAAGACTGCAACTGGACTATGTCGATCTATACAGCACCCATACTCCATTCGCTTTCAAACCCGGCGACGAGCAAGACCCAAGAGACAAGAACGGTAACGTGATTTACGACGATGCGGTGACTCTGACGGATACCTGGAAGGCATTGGAGGGCCTCGTCGACGAAGGTCGGTGCAAGGCGATCGGATTGTCGAACGTGAGTCTGGGACAGCTGAAAGAGGTGTTCGAAATCGCACGCATAAAGCCAGCGGTTGTTCAGGTCGAATCTCATCCATATCTCCCCGAATGGGATCTACTCGACTATTGCAAGAGGAATGGCATCGTCATGCAGGCCTTTGCTGCTTTGGGTCATGGTATTGAACCCAAGTTGATCGACGATCCTGTGATCACCGTCATTGCGAAGCGCGCCAACAAAACCCCCGCTCAAGTCCTGCTGGCCTGGGCGCTGCAGCGCGGCACGGCTCCTCTCACTACAGCTACCAGCACCCGCCACATCGAAGAAAATTTTGATGTCTCGGCTCTTCCCGACGACGCCATCGAGGAGATCCCTCAAGGGATCAGCAAGCGAGTCAGGCTCAATTCGGTTGTTGACACCGGCATCCCAGAGTTCATTCCCAAGGGAAGATGAACGCTCAAGCCGGAATTTCCCGCTGAGCTGAGTGCAGGATCAGGTTCTTGCCTGGTGCAGGGCTCAGCCCTGCCGAAGGAAGCAGTGAAAAATGAAACTCACCGCGGGTTTCACATTCGATTAAGCTTTCACGCGCACTTCACTTTCCGCACCACACTGGTTTGCGCTTTTCCAGAAACGCGCCGATTCCTTCCTGCGCGTCCATTGCCATTGCGTTCTGGCTCATCACTTCTTTCGTGTAGTCGTAGGCTTTTTCAGTATCCATATTTATTTGCTCGTAGAATGCGCGTTTGCCGATTCCGATGATTAGCGGGCTGGCCTCGACTATCTGATTCGCGAGCTTGCGCGTTTCCGCGACCAGCTCCGCGTCGGCGATCACTCTGTTTACGAGGCCCCATTCGGACGCGATGCGCGCTTTTACCAGCTGGCCCGTCAGCAGCATCTCCATCGCATGCTTGCGTCCGACTGCACGCGTCAGCGCAACCATCGGGGTCGAGCAGAACAGTCCGATCCGCACGCCCGGCGTGGCGAAACTCGCGCTCTCGCCCGCGACCACGAGGTCGCAGGTCGCCGCCAGTTGGCATCCCGCGGCGGTCGCGATCGCATGCACGCGCGCGATCACCGGCTGCGGAATTCTTTGAATCGTCAGCATCAACTGCGCGCACAAGTCGAATTCGTAGCGGTAGAATGCGAGGTCGCGCCCCTTCAGCTCGCCGAGGTCGTGACCCGCCGAAAACGCCGGTCCGTTGCCCGCGATTATCACCGCGCGCGCATCGCTCCGTTTGCCAACAGCGACGAGCGCGTCGTTCAGCTCCGTCATCATCGCTGTGGACAGCGCGTTGCGCTTCTCGGGGCGGTTCATCGTGAGCGTGATGAGCCCGGCTTCTTCTTCGATGATCAGATTCTTCTGCCCGTTTTCATTCGCCATCGGTTTTCACCTGCCTTCGATTCCAGTTTCTCACTCGGGCGGCTCGTTTTTCCATTCTTCGGGATAGAGCAGCAGCAAGTCCTGGCCGAGCGCGCGCACCAGGAATCGCTGCGTCTCATTGATCGCACGTTCGAGCGCCCGGCCGCCAATCAGCCAATGCCCGCGCCCGCGAATCGTCGCGAGCTTTGCGCCGATCGACTCGGCAAATTTTGTTGTCTCTAGCAGCGGCGCGAAGATGTCCGAATCGCCCGCGACGACGAGGCGCGACGCGGCCTTGTCCGCCGCTGCAAACTCGATCGCGCCGGTCATTACGTCGGTCGCGATCGCGCCCGAATCGGGAACCATCGCTTTTATCAACCCGTCGCGCGTGAACGGATCGGAATCTGCGATCAGCTCGAACAGGATTTTGCCGCGCGGCGGTTTGATCGGCCGGTCCAGCATCATCGCGATGCGATTTCCGATTCCGCCGACGAGCGGCGTGCGAAAGCCCGGCACCAGCGGCGCATACGCGACCGACGCTTTCACTCGACGATGCTCACTAAGTTTCAGCGCGACCAATCCTCCAATGCCGTGACCGAGCACGACCGCGTCACGGCCAATTCCCTCGATCGCTTCGGATGCCAACGTGATCAAATCATTGAAGCGAAGTTTCTCGACCGGCGGCGTCGAGCCTTTGCCGAACACGGCGCGCAGATCAGGGACGAACACTTCCCATCCGATCGACGCGAGGTAGCCGAGCACCAGCGCGAGATGCCGCGGCGTCGTGAAGAGTTCGGGAAGCACTATGATCGGCCACGCAAACTTGACGGGCTCGGGCAGCTCGCGCTGCGCGGGGATGCGGCCGAGTTCGACGTCGTCCACTTGAATGCCGGCTTACGCGCCGCGCGACGCCGCCGCCATCAGGCGCGCGAATCGGAACGAGAGAGACGCGGCGGTCGGCGTCAGCATCTGCGCGAACCTGACCATCTCGTCCGCCGCCCATTGTTCGCGACTCGCAGCGCGATGCGCCAAGTGACTGCCGCGGTCGAGTGGAAGCTCGCGCGACACGCGAACGCTCGCCTTGTAGTACGGCATCAACTCGGCGTCGCGCCGCCGCGTAAAGTCGTTGAGCATATCGACCGGAATGGCGGGCCCGCGTCCGCCGGAGAACCACTCGCGCGCGAGCTCGCCGACAATCCACGCGCTCATCAACGCCATCGAATGCCCCTGTCCGAACAAAGGATCGACGTGCAGGCCCGCGTCGCCGATCAGAATCGCGCCGTCGGTGACCGGATCGCGCCAGGTGTTGTTGAGAATGCCCGAAGAAAACACTTTGCCGGCGATCGTCGCGCCTTCGAGCATCTTCCCAATAGCGAACGAACGATTGAGGTAGCTGCGCAGATTCGATGCGAGGTCAGTGCGGAAGGATTGCATCTCGGACGCGTCGAACGCAGTCGCCGCGACCGTGAGTCCGTTTTCGCATCGACAAACCAGGTTGGCCTCGCCGGGTGCGGACTCGAATTCCGCGATCAGATCGTCGCCGAGATTTTTCCGCGAGACACCTTCGAAGTACGCGTAGTAGTACGCGCGCGCGCACGGAACATCGACGCGCTTGAACGCGTCGATACGCTCTGACGCGATCTGCGCGACCAAACTGCGCATCCCATCGGCGCCAACAGTCAGCGTCGCGCGAAACTCGTGGACGCCCGACGCATCTTCGCCGCGAATTCCGACCACGGCGTTATCTTCAATCAGCAGATCGGTAACTCTGAAGCGTTCGCGAAACGTTACGCCTTCGAAACTTCGCGCCGCATCGATCATCGCGGCATCCATCAACAAGCGCCCGAGGCAAAGTCCGCGATTGTCCGCGCCCTCGCGCATGAGGTCGGCGCTGTAATCGAAGTTAGGCCCGACCGTGCGTGATCGCACGAAGCGGACGCCGCCCACGCGCTCGAGCATTTCGAGCACGCCCATCCGCTCGAGCACTTTGGTTCCACCGCCGAGCACGATATGCGTCGACAGCCGATCCGACGGGAATGCATCTTTATCGACGAGCAAAACGCGGCGGCCGTCGCGCGCAAGTAAAATTGCGGTCGCGCTGCCGGCGACGCGCGCGCCGACAATTATCACGTCAAAGTTTTTCGCTGACTCGGACATCAAACGTTCGCGAGGCTTCGCGGAATCGAACCCTATCATGTTGAACGCGCGCGCCCGCAACAAGCGCCCAAAAGGAAAGAGCCCCCTCTTTCGAAGGGGCTCTCCCGTGTTGCGAGGCCTTTCAGCCTCGGCTTATTCCAGCAGCAATCCCTGGCATCTAGCCAGCCTTCGGGGTATTAGCCCGAAGGTAAACTCGTTAAATGACTACTTCTTTTTGGTCTTTTTGGCAGGCTTCTTTTTTGCCATTTTGCTCTTCCGCATCGGTTTGGACTTGGTGGCCTTTTTGGCCCTTTTCTTCATTCCTGGCATAGGTACCTCCTCTTCCTAGGCTGCTGCTGGAGAAGCGCCTTTTCTTATAGATGAGAGGTCATCTCTCATCGGTTCGAGGCGATTATAGAAACATGTTATTCTCAAATCAAGGGGCAAAGCGGAATTTATAAAGAAATTTTAAAGTCGGAAGAGTGCAACTGAACCGGTCTATTTCGGGTCTTTAGAATGACGTTCAAAATTAGATGTCTTGAACTCCGCCCGACGGTTGAATTAACATGGCTGGGATGACCCGCTTAAGCTTCGTACTCCGCCGCGAGTGGCTCAGCCTAATCTTCGGCGGGGTCCTCGTGATGCTTATCTTAAGCGCGCTGCTCGGCAACCTGGGGCCGCGCGACCTCGTTGCCCTCCAGAGCCATCGTGCCGCGTTGGAGGCTCGCCGCAACCA
>PMOH01000247.1 GCA_003161515.1 Deltaproteobacteria bacterium | reverse complement strand
TAGCGGTTGATTCCGCGTATCATGCCGAGCAGCGCTTCTGCTGCGATTCGAGTGTCGACGCCGGGCCTGATCGCGCCGCGCTTGACCCCGTCGTCGAGTACGGCGCTCAGCAGGCGCGACAACTCGTTGCGCTGAGCCCGATACTGCCGCTCCTGCGATGGCGGCAACGCCTTGGGATCGCGCAGCAGGGCGAAGAACTGACGCCGCGTCCAGAAAAATCTGACGGTGTGCCGAACGATGGTCGCGGTCTGATCGCGCGTCGAGCTCGACCCCGCGAGTGCGGCGCGAATTTCGCGCTGCAGTTCCGTGAATCCGTTGATTACTGCGGCCGCGTAGAGTTCTTCTTTCGATTTGAACTGGCGATAGACGCTGCCCTTGCCGACGCCGGCATGCGCCGCGACTTCGTCGATCAACACCAGTTCGAATTCCCTTTCGGCGAAGAGTTCCGCCGCGCTTTGTAGTATTCTTTCGCGCAGGAACGGCGTCGAGGGTCGCCCGCGGCCCTCTTTGCGGCGAACCGGCGGCGAAAGTGTCTGCTTTTTAGCCCTCACGACTGGTAACCTGTAATCATCGGCATTCGTAGATCCGTAATCACGCACGGCATATCTGAAATATGGACTGGCGAGTCCAAAATTGCAACAATAGATCCGGGATCGCGATTTGCTAGTTTGGATACGAGTGCTACGGAGAACATGATGGATTCTGACGGCCCGACGACCGGAAAACCCAACGCCTCGCGATATATGCAGGATGCCGAAGTGTCCAGTTGGATCGACAAAGCTGCGCAACGATGGCGCCTGTGGGCGGTAGTTCTCCTCGTCGCGGTGATTGGAATCTGGTACCTGAGCGGACGAAACCGCACTGATGCGACGGCGCCTTCTGCGATGGCGCATCCAATCGTTCCGGTGGCGGCGGTGCCGGCGAAAATCGGCGATCTCAATCAGTACATTTCCGCGATCGGAACGGTGACTCCTTACAACACGGTCACGGTCAAGAGCCGCGTCGATGGACAGCTCGTCAAAGTAAATTTTACTGAGGGGCAAATCGTGAAGGCCGGCGATTTGCTGGCTGAGATCGATCCGCGTCCCTACCAGGTGCAGCTGACGCAGGCGCAAGGTACGCTCGCGAAGGATCTTGCGTCGCTCGAGAACAACAAAATTCTGCTCGCGCGCGACAAGGAACTTTACGATCAGAAAATCATCGCGCGGCAGGATCTCGACAATCAGCAATCGTTGGTCGGACAGTTCGCGGGCTCGATCGAGAGCGACAAGGGCCTGGTCGATAACGCCAAACTTCAACTGACCTACAGCCGCATCACGTCGCCGATCACCGGACGCGTCGGGCTGCGCCTGGTGGACGCCGGCAACATTATTCATGCGACCGACGCGACGGGTCTCGCGGTGATCACGCAACTGCAGCCGATCGCAGTTGACTTCGCGATTCCTGAGGACGACCTGCCAAGCCTCGAGACCGCGATGAAGGCGAATCCGCAATTGCCGGTTGACGCTTACGATCGCGACTTCAAGCGCAAGCTCGCCAGCGGAAATCTGCTCACGACCGACAACCAGATCGATCAGTCCACCGGCACGATCAAGCTCAAGGCGGCTTTTCCCAACACCGACAACGCGCTGTTCCCGAATCAGTTCGTCAACGCGCGCCTGCTCGTCAACACCATCTCCAATGCGATCCTGATCCCGGCGGCCGGCCTTCAGCGCAGCCAGCAAGGTTCGTTCGTCTATGTCGTGAAGCCGGACAAGACCGTCGAGATGCGCCCGGTAACCGTCGGCGCAACCCAGGGCGACGTAATCGCAATCAGCAAAGGTCTCGCGGTAAAGGACCTGGTCGTGACTGACGGCGTCGACAAGCTGCAGCAAGGCGCGCGCGTGAGCGTGCAGACTGCCGCGATTCCTCCGGGGAGCGTCACCCCTTGAATCTTTCGCGCCCGTTCATACTGCGGCCGGTCGCGACTTCTCTGCTGATGGTCGGGCTCATGCTCGCGGGGCTCGTCGCCTACGAGCAACTCCCCGTGTCGGCGCTGCCGCAGGTGGATTATCCGACGATCCAGGTCATGACGTTCTACCCGGGCGGGAGTCCGGACGTGATGGCGTCGTCGGTAACCGCTCCGCTCGAGCGCCAATTCGGAGAGGTCCCCGGACTCACCCAGATGACCTCGAATAGTTCGTACGGCAGCTCGGTCATCACGCTGCAATTCGATCTCAACTTGAACATCGACATTGCCGAGCAGGAGGTGCAGGCCGCGATCAACGCGGCGGCGACTTACCTGCCGACCGATCTTCCGAACCCGCCGGTTTACAGCAAGACCAATCCGGCCGACTCGCCGATTCTCACGCTCGCGCTGACGTCGCAGGAACTGCCGCTCGACCAGGTTGAAGATCTGGCCGACACGCGCCTTGCCGAGAAGATTTCGCAGCTGCCCGGCGTTGGCCTCGTGAGTATCGGCGGCGGACAAAAGCCCTCGGTCCGCATCCAGGCCAATCCGACTTCGCTCGCGTCGTACAACATGACGCTCGAAGATCTGCGCACTGCGATTTCCGGCGCCAACGTCAACGAAGCCAAGGGCAACTTCGACGGCAAGCAGCAGGCGTACACGATTGGCGCGAACGACCAACTGCTCACGGCCAAGGATTACCTGCCGATAATCGTTGCCTATCACAACGGCGCGCCAGTCAAGCTGTCCGACGTCGCCAACGCGATCGACGACGCCGAGAACGTCAAGGCCGCGGCCTGGATGAACCTGACTCCCGCCGTCATCGTCAACGTTCAGCGCCAGCCCGGCGCCAATATCATCGCCGTCGTGGACCGGATCAAGGCGCTGATGCCGCGCTTGCAAGCCTCGTTGCCGTCATCGGTCAAGGTCCAGATTCTCACCGATCGCACCACCACGATTCGCGCGTCGGTCTCCGACGTACAGTTCGAGCTGATGCTGACGGTGGCGCTGGTCGTGATGGTCATCTTCCTGTTCCTGCGCAGTCTGTCGGCGACGATCATCCCGAGCATCGCGGTGCCGCTGTCGCTGATCGGCACCTTCGGCGTGATGTACCTGCTCGGCTACAGCCTGGACAACCTGTCGTTGATGGCGCTCACCATTTCGACCGGCTTCGTGGTTGACGACGCGATCGTGATGATCGAAAACATCTCGCGCTTTATCGAGGAGGGCGACAAGCCGCTGGAAGCCGCGCTCAAGGGCGCCGAGCAAATCGGTTTCACGATCCTGTCGCTGACCGTCTCGCTGATCGCGGTGCTGATTCCGCTGCTGTTCATGGGCGACATCGTCGGCCGGCTGTTCCGCGAGTTCGCGGTGACGCTGGCAGTGACGATCCTGATGTCGGCGGTCGTCTCGCTGACGCTCACACCAATGATGAGCGCGAAGCTGCTCCGCCACACGCCCAAGGATCAGCAGACCTGGTTCTATCGCAAGTCCGAAAAAGTATTCGAAGACACCATCGCGTTTTACGGCCGCACCCTCGAATGGGTTCTCGAGCACGAATGGGAAACCCTGATGGTCGCGATCGGCACGCTGGTGCTGACGATCCTGCTCTACATCGTCGTGCCCAAGGGATTTTTTCCGGTGCAGGACACCGGCGTCATCCAGGGCGTTTCCGAAGCGCCGCAGAATGTATCGTTCGCCGCGATGGCGCGCGGGCAGCAGGATCTGGCGCGGATTATTTTGCAGGATCCGGCGGTCGAGAGCCTGTCGTCGTTCGTCGGCATCGACGGCACCAACACCACCGTCAACAGCGGACGCATACTGATCAACCTGAAGCCGCTCAACGTGCGCAAGGTCGATATCACGACGGTCATCAACCGTCTGCAGCCGAAGTTGCTGGCCGCCAACGGCCTCACGCTGTATTTGCAGCCGGTGCAGGATCTCACGGTCGAAGATCGCGTGAGCCGCACGCAGTATCAGTACAGCCTCGAAGATCCGAGCTCCGACGAGTTGAACACCTGGACCAACAAGCTGGTCGCCAGGCTCAAGACGATTCCCGCGCTGCGCAACGTCGCGACCGACCAGCAGAACGACGGCTGGGAGGAGCATATCGTCATCGATCGGTTGACCGCGTCGCGGCTCGGCATTACGCCGAATCTGATCGACAACACACTGTATGACGCCTTCGGCCAGCGTCAGGTGTCGACGATGTTCACCCAGCTCAACCAATATCACGTGGTGCTCGAAGTCGCGCCGGAGTTCCAGCGCAATCCGCACGCGCTCGACGACATCTATATTCGCTCGAACACCGGCGGCGAGGTTCCGCTGAGTGCCTTCACTCGATTTGTGCCGGGCGCGTCGCCGCTCGCCGTCAATCATGAAGGCCAGTTCCCCGCGGTCACGATTTCGTTCGATCTCGCGCCCGGCTACGCGCTCGGTGACGCGGTCACTGCGATCGACAGTGCCCGTGAGCAAATCGGAATGCCCGCGAGCATCGAGGCTTCGTTCCAGGGCACCGCCGCGGCATTTCGCGCGTCGTTGACCAACGAGCCGCTGCTGATCCTCGCGGCACTAGTCACGGTGTACATCGTGCTCGGCGTGCTCTACGAGAGTTACATTCACCCAGTGACGATTCTCTCGACGCTCCCGTCGGCGGGCGTCGGCGCGATCCTTGCCCTGATGATTTGCGGTCAGGATCTAAACGTGATCGCCCTCATCGGCATCATCTTGCTGATCGGTATCGTCAAAAAAAATGCGATCATGATGATCGACTTTGCGCTCGAGGCTCAGCGCCAGGACGGCAAGCCGCCGCGCGAGGCCATCTACCAGGCCTGCCTGCTGCGCTTCCGTCCGATCATGATGACCACGATGGCGGCGCTGCTCGGCGGATTGCCGCTCGCATTGGGCACCGGCGTCGGCTCCGAGTTGCGGCGCCCGCTCGGTATCGCAATCGTCGGCGGCCTGCTCGTCAGCCAGGTGCTGACGCTCTACACGACGCCGGTAATTTTCCTGACCTTCGATCGCATGGCGACGCGCTTCGAAAATTGGCGGACCAAAGGTGTGGCGCCTGAAACCCCTGAAACAATTCCCGCGCAAGCGTCATGAGCATCTCCGAACCCTTCATTAGAAAGCCGGTCGCGACCACGCTGTTGACGATCGCGCTCGCGCTTTCCGGCATCATCGCGTTTCGGCTGCTGCCGGTTTCGCCGTTGCCGCAGGTCGAGTTCCCGACCATCCAGGTGCAGGCGAATTTGCCCGGCGGAAGTCCGGAGACGATGGCCTCGTCGGTGGCGACTCCGCTCGAGCGACAGTTCGGCCGTATCGCGGGCCTTACCGAACTGACCTCTACCAGCTACCTCGGCACCAGCAGCATCGTTTTGCAATTCGATTTGAGCCGCAATATCGACGCCGCCGCGCGCGACGTGCAAGCCGCCATCAACGCCGCGGCCGGGCAACTGCCGACGAATCTGCCGAGCAAGCCCACCTACAGAAAAGTTAATCC
>PMOH01000122.1:8144-9749 GCA_003161515.1 Deltaproteobacteria bacterium | reverse complement strand
TTGGCACGCTCTCGCCGAATACAGTTACGCCGGCGAGAGGTTTCGCATCGTGGATAGGGAGAGTCCAGGGAGGACGATGATGAGACGAACGATACGAATGTTTGCGCTATCGATGCTCAGTGCGGGGTTTATACTCAGCGCTGTCGCGATGACACCAAGGCCGGCGCGCAGCGAGGAGGTGCGGTCGATCACGCTCTACAGCGATCCCTCCACCGGGCAGGTGTTCACCAAGCGATGCAAGCGTTGCGTCAGGCTGGGCACCTACATTCCCGCCGGATCGACCGAAGAGATCGAGCGCAAGGTCGAGCGCCGAGTAAGCGCGCAGACCCAGGCGCAACTCGATCAGGAACGCGCCGCGATGGAGGCGCAGGAAGCGCAACGGCAGGCCCAGCAGCAACAGTGGAACGCCGAGATGGCCAAGCAGGTCTCGACCATTCAGCCGTTCGCGCAGGAATTCGGCGATCGCTGGTACAAGAAGATCTCGATCGGCACCCTGGTGTACGCGGACTACGGGTACTTTACTCACACCGGGTTCGGCCCGCAGTTCCTGACTCAGCAGTTCTGGCCCGGTCCCGGCAACAACAGCTTCAACTCGTTCGAGATCACGCGCTCGTACCTGGATTTCAAATTCACGCCGGTTGACGACGTTTCGATGCGCGTGACACCCAACATGTACCTGGCGAATGGAACAGCGACCGGTGTCAAGACCAGCAAGAACAGCGGCCTCGCCAGCACACTCAACGGCAATCTGGGCATCCGCCTGAAGTACGCGTATCTCGACTACAACACGTTCTTCCAGAAAATATTGAAGGTCGCTGCGATGCACGACGACAAAATCACTTTCGGCCAGCAGCAGAATCCGCTGGTCGATTGGGAGGAGAACCTGTGGGGCTTCCGCTATACCGCCCTCACCCCGTGGAACTATTTGAGCTTGAGCTCGTCACAGGTCGGAATCGCGCTAAAGGGACCTATCAAAATTAACGAGAAGCAGTATGCCGACTACGACGTGGGCGTGTACGACGACGCCAGCTTCCACGCTGAAGAAACCAGCTCGGAAAAGCAGGTCATGGGCCGCGTCACGATCAACCCCTTCGGCGTCGAGTCACGGTATGAGGGCCTCGGTCTCACCGGTTTCTATGACTACGGCTACCCAAATGGGTGTTCCCCAGACCAGAGTTCAAGTAACGCCGTCTGCGGGCATATCGCACGCGCAGCGGGTATAGCGCACTACACTGCCGAAACCTGGGGCGTCATCGCGGAGTGGGACTACGGTCACAATGCGTTCAGTCCCGGCAACCTGTATTCGGGCAGCGGACCTGCAGACGGAACCGGCACTGGAGTCGTAACCTCGTTCGGCCCCTGGAACAAGATGGTCGGAAACATTCTGAATTCTCAATCCGTTCAGATGGGCGCAGACTTGATGGGGCACTGGGATATCCCGCACACGCCCTTCACGGCCTTCGGTCTGCTCCAGTGGTTTCAGCCCAACACGCGCATCGACAAGGACCCGCTCGACTTCACCCGCTATGACCTGGGCGTGCAATGGCTTATCAACAAGTATCTGCGAGTCGCGTTCGACGGTCAGGCCATCCAGTACTACCACAG
>PMOH01000122.1:0-8104 GCA_003161515.1 Deltaproteobacteria bacterium | reverse complement strand
GGAGAGCCGGCGCGAGCATCCCAAATGCTCGCGCCGGCTCGCGCTCCCAGCGCGAATACCGTTCCTTGTGAGTCAGCGCGATGCGCTGACGAGACGAGGCGAGAAACAAGCGCATCGGTAGGATCTCGCGCGTCACTGGGTTCACCATCAGGCCGAGACTCTCCAGCGTGAGCGCTCCGAGCAGAGGAGTTACGTTCGCGGGCCCGAAGACGACCTTGGAAGTGCCGCGCCGGTCGCCTAGTTAAAAGAATGCTTCTGCAACGTCATAGGCGCGATGGGTTCCGTCGGCGAGCGTGAACTCTTCGCGTTCGAGTTTCTCAAGTCCGACCGCGCGCGCAATCGGCCCGGGCACAACGCCGTAAATCGCCCCGGTGTCGATCAGAAATTCGATTTCGACCGCGCGCCCCCGCCCCCGCCGCGAGCAGATTTATGCGGTAGTGAAAGTAATTCCCATCTCTTTCGACTGTGCTTTTGGTGGGCCGTTCCGGGCTCGAACCGGAGACCCGCTGATTAAGAGTCAGCAATCCATCGAACGTCCTGCACTATCACGGTTTTGAGTGAAACGTGGTCTGTGCGCCAAATCCTTGACTGAAAGCCCATTTTCGTGTTCTTATCTACCTAAGACGTTTCATTGAGTTTCAACAAATCTGCTACCTATCTGCTACCTAATGCCTTTTAGGTAGCGAACGGAGTAGCGCAAACAGAGGGGAAACGACATGCGGACAAAGCTCACGGCCCAATTCGTCGAAAGCGTTAAAGCACCGGAACGCGGACAGGTGGATTACTGGGATGCGCGGACGCACGGACTCGGGTTGCGCGTCAGTCAAGGCGGCAAGCGCGCTTGGACTGTCTTCTACCGCATTGGCGGACGAATGCGGCGGCTCACGCTCGGCCCGTATCCTTCGCTTTCTCTCGCCGACGCGCGACGATTGGCCGAATCATCGCTCGGCGAGGTTCATCACGGCAATGACCCTGCAACTGCCAAGCGAGAGGCGCGCACGGCGGAGACGTTCGGCGAACTGGCCGCGCTCTACCTTGAGCGCCATGCGAAAGTTGAAAAGCGTTCGTGGCCCGAAGATGAGCGGATCATCGATCGCGAACTCAACCCCGCGTGGAAGCATCGGAAGGCGAGAGAGATAAAGCGGGCGGACACTATCGCTCTGCTTGATCAAATCGTAGAGCGCGATGCTCCAGTGATGGCGAACCGCGTCAAGGCTCTCGTCAGCAAGATATTTAATTTCGCTATCCGGCGCGGAATCGTGGAAGCGAATCCCGCTCACGGGGTCGGTAGCCCGGGGGGCAAAGAGACTCAGCGCGACCGTGTATTGGGCGAAGATGAAATCCGCCTCGTCTGGAAAGCCTTTGAAGCCGAGGCACCTAAGACGCGCGCGATATTCCGGCTCGCACTACTCACGGCACAGCGACGGGGCGAGATTACCGGAATGAGTTGGAACGAACTGGACTTAGATGCCGGGTGGTGGACGCTACCAGCCGAGCGCGCGAAGAACGGGCTCACGCATCGCGTGCCGCTCGCTCCTGAAGCTGTGCGAAATCTACGCGAACTAGAGAAAAACAAAAAGGAAGGCGAGCAACTCGTTTTCCGAGGCGGCAAGATCGGTCAACCGATCTCGAATCTTCAAAAGCCGATGCGACGAATCAAAGAAGCGAGCAAGGTGGAGTTTAGATTTCACGATCTGCGGCGCACAGCCGCGAGCCTCATGACTGGAATCGGCATTCCTCGTTTGGTCGTGAGCAAATTGCTGAACCACGTCGAGCAGGGGATCACTTCGGTTTATGACCGTCACTCCTACGATGCGGAAAAGCGTGCCGCGCTACTGAAATGGGAGCGTCGGTTGCGGGACCTGCTGGAACAGAAGCCGAAACCCTCCAAGGTTGTCGCGCTCCGGTAGTCGCCCAATATGCGCAAGCCTAAAACTGATCGCCGAGCCATCCGCCCCGTCGGGCAGCTAGATTGGCCTCGCGATTCCGGGCGCTCCCATTGGGTGGGATGGGCGCGTTATCAGTTTCTCCTTGCGGGAATAAAGCTGGAGCCTAGATTGTGGAGTGGCCTCCAGAAAGTGCATCGCTTGGGCGCAGGCAATGCATCGGGCGACGAGTATTCCCGCGCGCTGGTGGAGTGGGAAAAAAAATACGAACTAGCGGCTGATGAATGGTGCCATCAGTGGGCAACTAGTCAGCTTGGATGGATGGATATGTTGGGCGGTTCGCATCGTATGGTAGCGCCGATTTTTGAGTACCCCGGCCCACCAGAGATTGAGCCGCCAGCACTCCCTAATCTGTCCTGGAGGCCCTCTGAGGAAACCCGCGAGTCGATACAGCAAAGATTCGACACCTATTTGGACCGCGTTGAACATGCCTATCGAAGCGCTGGATTCACGCCTGTGCGTGAGAAGCGACAGCGTGAGCACTTCTGGTGGTTAGCCGCTTACCAAATTCGCAGATTTTCTTACAGCGGGTTGGCGGACGCCCTCGGTTTACAGCGCCACACGATAGAACTTGGAGTGATCGATCTCGCCAAGAAAATCGATCTGACGCTTCGTGATCCCGCGAGTTACCACCGCGCGACGCCGAACAAAATCCGCGAAGCCTTGAACCTGCCTGACGCAAGGTAGCGACTCGTCGCTTTCTTGCAATTACACCGACTCGGCTAACGCATTAAGTTTCGTGCATGAGCACGAACAATCTCGAACTCTTGCGGGAATCCGAACTGCGCGATCGGATTAAACTTAGTCACTCTACGATTTGGCGTCTCGTTCGCGCGGGCAAGTTTCCGTCGCCGATTCAACTGAGTCCGCGCGCGAAGGGTTGGCGAGCTGCCGACATCGAAGCATGGCTCGTCGAGCGCGCGGAAGATCCCGAGAGCACGGAATAGTGAGCGCCAAGGTCGAGGCTCTCGTTGCTAAGTATTCCAAGCTCAGAGGCTCTGCAAAGGCCGTTCTGCTCGCGATTGCGCGTCTAGCTCCACGCGACGACGGCGGAGGCGTATACGCTGCCGTAGCGACGATAGCGCGGCAATCCGGGTGGTCGGTCGATACGGTTCGTCGAGCCTTTAGGAAGGCGCGAGACAATGATGAACTCGACGTGTACTACAATCGCGGGCCGAACGGCACGAATCACTATCAAGTCCGAATCGATGCGCTCACCAGACGAGGACACGAACGCAAAGACTCGCGCGGCGAGCAAAGCACCCCCCGCAACTTGCCCCCCTGCAAGATGCGGGACAAGGGATCTGTCTTTAAAAGGGATCAATATTCTAAGAGAGATCAGACCGATCAAAATGGGGTCGCCGGAACTATCGTTTACCCTCAGCCAGAGACCGCGCCCAACCTGAAGGACCCTCGCGCCCAAGCCGACAAAAACGGCTATTTGACCTGCCCGGATTGTGGTCGATACGGGGGACGATGCGACTGCGACGCGAGACTTCAAAGAAGCTTCGATGACGCCATGCGCGACTCTGACAGCGGGACGATAACGCCGGCGTGAGCGGAGCCCCGGTCGCTTCAAAAATTCAGGAGCCTGCTTTTCTGCGTGCGTAGAGATTGGCCGCTATCCGGCTGGCTTCGCGGTGTATAGGGACGACCTGCTCAATCGAGTCGCCCTTGAGGCCGCAGTCGCACTCCCAGCGGCCGCCTGGAGCCTCGTTGTACAGGACGTGTCGCCGGTTTGCTGTGGCGAGGAACCATTCGCGTCTCAGAGCTGCGTACCGGCTACGCGCCTCACGCGCTCGCTCAAGGTTCGCGAATCCCCGCGCTTTCCAGTATCGAGCGGCGGCCAGCCCCGCCTTGCGCTGCCGCGCGCGAAATCCTGTCTCTGACGTGAACGGTGGCACGATCAAACATTTAGCACCGTCGAGCGAGACATACGCGCTGATGGTTAAGTCCGCTTCCGACTTTTCCCTGAGCACTCGAAATTGACCAATTTATCGTGCGCGCAATTGGCCCCACACGGTGCTAATCTGCCACACGTGGGGATAACGTGCGCCGGATTAGACTGACGGTCTTACTGCTGGCGGGTGTCGTGGCCGGGTGTGCTTCCGCGCAGACGGTTCCAGATTCAAATTCCGTTGAACCGCACACAGTCACTATCGAGGAAGCCTGCGGAAAGCCACAGCGGTGGCCCGCTTCACAGCAATGCATCAATACGATGGGTTATCGCTACGGGCCGCTGCTCCAGCAGAGGAGCAACCTAGTGATGGCAGTGTGGAGAGGCTGCCCGTCTGCGAGCCCTTGCAAGGCCGTGAGCGACGCGACGCCCGCTTGCCATCCTCTTACCGACGAATCGCGGAAAAACTGCACCGAAGCGCTCAAAGGCGATTACTCATGTCGCGCCTTGCAAAACGATCCGATCTTCGCCCAAAGAAACCGCGCTGTGACTAAGTGCATGGAACAGATGCTCGGTGATCCGGCGTGTGCCGATCCTGATTCCAAGGAAAAAGTAGGGTCGAAGGCATGGAACGCGGCCCTTGATCGTTCCCGACGCTGTTGGGATCGGTGCTTCCAACTGGCTCCAACGATCTACGGTTCCGACGATAGCGCCGACTGCTCACAAGCGCGCACGGAGTTGGCTGACTTTGACGATCGCGTGAAGAAGGCGATGCTCGATGCACAATTGAAGGCGGCTTTCGCGCCTCCTGAGCCGATCTACGTTCCTCCGTCACAGCAACCCGTGATCATTCAACAGCGGGTTCCGCCATCGCTGCCGACTCGTACGACTTGTATGCCGTTCGGACCTGGCGTCACATGCAACAGTTGGTGAATCGATTCTATGCAAATTTTTTTGGAGAGAGTTGATCGCGCGGCATCAATGGCAGTTGCGAATACCGCGATGGGGTCGCCCCGCCCCTCGAAGCCTTCTGTTGAGAATCGGTACAAATGTCTCGGTTTCGCTCTGTAGCAACCACCCCTTGAGTGACGCGGAAAACGTGACCAAGACCGCCTGTCTGCTACCTATGTGCTACCTAATCGCCCATTTTCGGGCAGCCGATCGCCAAATAGCAAGCGGAAGTCATTCTCTCCGTTGAGGTTCTTTGGTGGGCCGTTCCGGGCTCGAACCGGAGACCCGCTGATTAAGAGTCAGCTGCTCTACCAACTGAGCTAACGGCCCACCGTCGAAGAACGTTTACGTAGCAGGATGTTTGGGGTGAGTGAAGGGATTTGAACCCTCGACCGCCGGAGCCACAATCCGATGCTCTGCCAACTGAGCTACACTCACCACCTTCGATCACTCAATCCATTCCGGCGCCTCGTGCCGCCAGCTCACAGTACGCCTTCCGTGGCGCGCCAGAAGGGATTCGAACCCCTGACCCACGGCTTAGAAGGCCGTTGCTCTTTCCACCTGAGCTACTGGCGCGTGGTCGGGGCGAGCCGATTTGAACGGCCGACCCCCTGCTCCCAAGGCAGGTGCGCTACCAAGCTGCGCTACGCCCCGAGCCTCTAGGAAGTAACATACGGACGATCCGCTCTCAACCGACGACGGCGCGCGACATGTTTTTTTCTTCCTCGCTGTCATCACGCAGCCGCGCACTTCGAACGCGATGCTTGTGGATAACCGCATCGTCGGTCTCCACTTTAGTGTGCGAGCATTTAGTGTGTGATTGCTTAGTAGCGCGGGCCGCCGTGCCCGCGGCTGATTCGCCCGGAACATCGACGCCGCAGGTGCAGCCCGCCCTCCGCAACCCGCAGAATGCATCATCTTCATTTTGAAAATTCCAAGGTCGCATCCGGCGTAGCCATCGCAACTTGCAAAACTCGCAATTCCCCTGAAAAGTGGCCCGATTCGACACTTTCAGCGACACGCCGTCGCAGAAAGAGAAAAAAATCTGACTCCTCCGACTAGCATCCATCTACGTTTTTCCGAGGCACAAGCTTTGCTTCGAGTACAGTTGCGCTGACAATCTCCTCCCCCGAGACCCAGCGCCTGTCCCCAAGCAAAGGCCGGGCTACTTGATCCGTCGGCTCCCCACCGCGGTCCCCACTCGTAGCCCGGCCGTTCTTTTTTCACAATCTCAAAATTACGAATTCCGTTTTCCCCCGCATTTTATGCTGCGCGATTTCTGCTATTCTCTCGCGAGCCGGACCCTGTTCCGCCGGGGGATCTATCGCTCGCTTGAAGCGACATATCTGCGCATCGCTCGTCGCGATTTTCGCGGCTGCCGTCTCCGCTTCGATCAGCGGATGCTGGATGGCCGCAGCTCAATTCGCGCCGCTCGCCGCTAACGCTGCTGAGTATGTCGGTAGCACTGCGCTCGAAGTCGCCTCCGGTGTCGGCGCGGCTAACACTGCGGAGGCCACTCAAGCCAAGCGTGAAGAAGATGCGCGCCAGGCTGCAATGAACAGCGGCGACAACTGCAATCAGCTCGAAGTCCAAGTCCCCGACGTGATCGAATTGCGTCGAAGCGCCACCGGCGCGCCCGAATATCGCGAGCTCGAGATCACCGATTCGCTCGACCAGCGCCAATGGGCGCCGATGCCTGACAGTGGCGACGGTTGGCAGCCGGCGATAAATTTTCTTCAAATGAACTTCACGCCGCCGCTCGGCGCGGTGGTCCCCGAGTCAACCAGTAGCTTTCTCGCCTATACGCCGTCGAAGGTCATCACTGCCGCCGACGGCGATCGTCTCACCGCGATGACTACGAATTTCGGCAAGCCGATCGGCACCTTCACCTGGAACGGCAACTACTATCACTACGTAGTCACCAGCACCCTGCCATGCTTTCCGCCGCCACCTGAGCGTATCGCGCAGGATGTGCACGCCGGCCCCGGCCTCTAGATTATTTTATCGTACTTGGTTGCGATCAGTGTCAGCCGTTCTCGCGCGCATAGCGTCGCGGGAGGTGCGACGCGCCGGCGACCCGGGCTTTCGCCCGTTGCAGAATGAAATTGCGGACCGCGCGGCGCGCTTCATTGGTGTTCGCGCAAATTTGAGAACATCCCGCCGAGATCAGCTGGTCCGATTGCTCGACCGCCGCCGGCCCGCTCGCAACAATCATCAGACCCGCCGAGATCGATCGCAGCTCCTTGATCAACTCGACCGCCGCCGGGATACATTCCTTGTCCACGCATGAAATGAAAACGAAGTCGGGCGTAAACCGTTTGACCAGCTCGCAAATCTCGGACGGCGATTTGTTCTCGCCCGAAAAGCTCGCGACCACCCCGTCCTTGCGCAGCAGCTCGAGCAGCATCAGCAGGCTCAGGAAGTTCGCGTCTGTCGGCGCCATCACGCCCAGCACGCGCACGCTCGGCGAAATCCGCTGCTTCACGAATCTGCCGGCCAGCTCGCCGATCAGCGCATGCGTCGTATCGAGAATCAGCCGCTCGTTCTCCTCGCTGATACTGTTTCCCGCGCGTTCCTCCCGCGTGAGATCGAGCGCCGGCTGAATCACCTCTTCGAAAGTTCGTCCGAGCCCGTTCTCGTCGCAATAGTGAACCGCGACCTCTCTCGCTCCCTCCGGATTCAACTCGAGCAGCATGCGGTAGAAGTCGTGGTAATCGTCGAGCGCACGATCCGCGCCGAGCAGGATCGAGAGAAATCCGAGCGGCGGAATATAGTCGCCCGCCACTTTCAGGCACGCGGTGATCGGCGTCGAAAGCAGGAGTCCCGGTATTCCCCACAGCCACGACCAGTACATCGCCGATACCAGCAGCGCGACCGGCGAGACGTCGATTCCGTGACCGATAATGAACGGCTCCGCGATCTGCGCCGCCACCTGGTCGAGCATGATGAAGGCGCCAAGTATTTCGAGCGCCTTGCTCCATCCGGGGAACATCGCAAACGCAACCAGCGCCGGCAAAAACGCCGAACTGATCGCGCCGACGTACGGTATAAACCGCAACAGGAACGCGACCAGTCCCCACAGCGCCGCGCTCGGCAGACCCAGATACCAGGCGACAACGCCGGTCGTGATCCCGTACGCAAGATTGATCAGCGAAAAAAGAAACAGGTAGCGGCCGACCGTATAGCTCGCAGTCTCGAGCGCCTGCGCCGCCACTGGAACTCTCGCCCGCGCCGCCAGCCGCACGAATCGATCGCGCATATCCTTCCTGCTGTAGAGCAGGAAAAACAGCAGCACAATGATCAGCAGCGT
>PMOH01000494.1:878-2944 GCA_003161515.1 Deltaproteobacteria bacterium | reverse complement strand
ACCGTCAACGACTACCTGGCGCGGCGCGACTCCGAATGGATGGGGCGAATTTATAATTTCCTCGGCCTGACGGTCGGCGTCGTCGTCCACGGCGTGACCGATCAGGATCGCAAAGTCGCCTATCGCGCCGATATCACTCACGGCCAGAACAACGAGTTCGGCTTCGACTACCTGCGCGACAACATGAAGTTCAACATCGAGGATTACGTCCAGCGCGAGCACAACTTCGCGATTGTGGACGAAGTGGACTCGATTCTGATCGACGAGGCGCGCACCCCGCTGATTATTTCCGGCGCGTCGGAAGAGTCCACCGATACCTACTATGTCGTCGATCGCGTGATCCCGCGCCTGAAAGCCGAAGAGCACTACACGATCGACGAGAAGATGCGCACCGTGTCGCTCACCGAGGACGGCGTGACCCGCGTCGAGCAACTGCTCGGCGTCGAAAATCTCTACGACCCGCGCAACATCCTGCTGCTGCATCACGCCAACCAGGGACTCCGCGCGCACACGCTCTTCAAGCGCGACGTCGATTACGTCGTCAAGGAGGGCGAGGTGATCATCGTCGATGAATTCACCGGACGGCTGATGCCGGGACGACGATGGAGCGACGGGCTGCATCAGGCGGTCGAGGCAAAAGAGAACGTCAAGATCGAGTCGGAGAACCAGACCCTCGCGACCATCACCTTCCAGAACTATTTCCGCATGTACAAGAAGCTGTCCGGCATGACCGGCACCGCCGACACCGAAGCGGTCGAGTTCAAGGAAATTTATCACCTCGACGTGGTCGTGATTCCAACCAATCAGCCGATGATCCGCATCGACAATCACGACGTCGTTTACAAAACCGAAGATGAAAAGTTCGACGCGGTGATCGAAGAAATCAAGGACTGCCACGAACGCGGTCAGCCGGTGCTGGTCGGCACGGTGTCGATCGAAAAATCCGAGCGCGTCGCCGAAAAGCTGAAAAAAACCAACGTCAAGCATTACGTTCTGAACGCCAAGAATCATGAGCGCGAAGCGGAATTCGTCGCGCAGGCGGGCCGCTTCGGCGCGGTCACGATTTCCACCAACATGGCCGGCCGCGGCACCGATATCGTTCTGGGCGGCAATCCCGAGTTCATGGCGGCGGCGGAAGCCGGCACCAAGGAACCGGCCGATCCGAATTTTCAGGCAGCGCTCGCGAAATACGTCGATCAATGCAAAGGCGAGCGCGAGAAAGTCCTCGAGGCCGGCGGCCTGCACATCCTTGGCACCGAGCGACACGAGTCGCGGCGAATCGACAACCAGCTGCGCGGCCGTTCGGGACGCCAGGGCGACCCCGGCTCATCGCGATTTTACATGTCGCTCGAGGACGATTTGCTCCGAATCTTCGGCGCCGATCGGCTTAAGGGCCTGATGAGCAAAATCGGGATGGAGGACAACGAGCCCATCGAGCATCGATGGATTTCGAAAGCGATCGAAAACGCGCAGAAGAAAGTCGAGGCGCACAACTTCGATATCCGCAAACACCTGCTCGAATACGACGACGTGATGAACAAGCAGCGCGAGGTGGTGTACCATCGCCGGCGCGAACTGCTCAGCGGCGCGTCGCTCAAGGACGACGTGCTCGACATGTGCGACGCGCTGCTCGAGGAAATCGCGGGCGCGCACGGAAATAACGAGATCGATCCGGCGGAATGGGACTGGAAGGCGATCGACGACGCGTTCTTCAAGCAGTTCAAGTTTCGTCCCGGCTTCAACGGGCAGACCGAAATCGAAGGTAAGCCAATCCACGGCTCCGACGATCTGATCGAGGTCGCATCCGCGCGCGTGCGTCAGCTTTACGACCAACGCGAGACGGAATTCACAGAGCCGGTGATGCGCCAGATCGAAAAGATCGTGATGCTGCAGACGCTCGATGCGCTTTGGAAAGATCATCTGCTCGCGATGGATCATTTGAAGGAGGGAATCGGGCTGCGCGGCTACGCGCAGGTGAATCCGCTGGTCGAGTACCAGAAGGAAGGTTTCACGATGTTCGAGGCGCTGATGGCGGTGATGCAACAGGACGTGGTCGAGAAAGTTTT
>PMOH01000494.1:0-854 GCA_003161515.1 Deltaproteobacteria bacterium | reverse complement strand
GCCAAGCGCGAAGAAAACAAAGTCGGCCGCAACGATCCGTGCCCCTGCGGCTCGGGCAAGAAATACAAACGCTGCCACGGCAAGTGACGCGCCGATACTCGCTCAGATGAAAGTCGCACTCGAGCCCGCCAGCGTGCGCGGATTCCGATTCGCCGGCGTCAGCGCGGGACTGAAGACCAAAGCTGGCGCGCTCGACATCGGAATCATCGCCGCCGATCGCCCTTGCGCCGCAGCCGCGGTGTTCAGCGCCAATTGCGTGAAGGCCGCGCCTGTTTATGTGACGGCGGATCGCGTCAAGTCGGGTCGTTTGCAGGCAGTCGTCGCGAACTCGGGATGCGCCAACAGCTTCACCGGCAAAGAGGGAATGCGGCTCGCGCGCGATTCGTGTACGTACGTCGCGCAACTCCTTGGATGCGCGCCGGAACTCGTCGTGCCATCGTCAACCGGCGTGATCGGCCATCTCTACGACCTGAACAAATTCAAAAACGGCGCCGCCAACGCCGTACGAGCGTTGCGCGAAGACGGGCTCGCCGATTTCGCGCAGGCGATCATGACGACCGACACGCGGCCCAAGACCGCTTCGACAACGTTCAAGGCTGGGGGCGAGACGATCACGGTCGCCGGCGCGGTGAAAGGCGTCGGCATGATTTCCCCGAAGATGGCGACGATGCTCGGCTACCTGGTTACAGATGCGATGATCGCACCTACTTCGCTGAAAAAGTCGCTCAAAGCGGCACTGCCGACGAGCTTCAACGCGATTACGGTTGACGGCGATATGTCTACTAACGACACCGTCATCATTATGGCGAGCGGCGCGGCGGCGAATCGCGCATTCGGCGCGCGCGATCAGGCGG
>PMOH01000366.1 GCA_003161515.1 Deltaproteobacteria bacterium | reverse complement strand
GCCAACAGCAAAGCCGACGCGGTGACCCATAGATTTCGATATTGACAAATCTGCTATGCTGTGGTGCAAGCAGAGTTCGTTGTGGCAGATTCCAGCAAGATAGTCGGTCTGTATGGCGGCAAAAACCCGCGCGAAATGCCGCTTTATCCGGTCGAATTGGCGGCAAAAATGCTGCTTTTGCCCTTGTCTACGCTGAAAGCTTGGGTATTTGGTGCAGTTTGGCGCGACCGAAAGGCCGATCGTATTCGCCATTTTGAGCCATTAATTATTCCGCCGGAAAATGACGAGAAAATGCTGTCATTTGTTAATCTGGTCGAAGCTCATGTGCTGAAATCAATCCGGCGAAAGCACCTCGTACAAATGTTCCGTACGAGGGACGCAATCGAACATCTCAAACAAAAATACGAGACACTGCACCCGCTCGCCGACGTTGATCTCTATGCTTCCGGCTCCGACCTCTTCATTCAGGAGTTAGGTCAACTCATAAATGTTACGCGCGGCAAACAGGTCGCGATGCGAGAGATGCTGGAAGCCCACCTAAAGCGCCTCGATCGTAGCATCGAAGGTCTGACTACAAGGCTCTATCCTTTCGTCGTCTCCAGGCCAGTGGTCCGGATTGGCTCAACGGTTTTTGACGAACCGCCGAAACTAATTGCTATCGATCCGCTCGTCTCTTTCGGCCGGCCTGTGATTACCGGTACGGGCATTCCCACTGAAGCGATAGCTGATCGATTTTGGGGCGGTGATTCCATCGATAGTCTCATGGAAGACTTTGACCGCAGTAAAACTGAGATCGAGTACGCGATCAGATACGAACGAGCGCAGCTCGCGCAAGCAGCGTAAATCGAAGACTACACTCCAACTGAGCTTGTCTTTTTTACGGATCAAGCACTTTCTGGGCGACGCATCGCGCGGGCGCTGGCCATTTGTGCTTCTTGTAGGGCAGAAATCCACGCGGATAATTTTGCTGTCGACGCATTAGATGAAACTTGGCTACCTGAGGTGGGCAGGAGAGAATGGATCGTCGTCACAAAAGATCGCAAGATTCAGCAACGCCGAAACGAAATAGAGGCGCTGATCAGCGCTAAAGTGCGAGCATTCATCTTTCTCGACGGTCAACTTCGTAGCGATATAATGGTTGCATTGATTGGGTTGCTGATGCCGAAAATGCTGGAAATAATCAAGAGCTACCCGCCACCATTTGTATTCGGGATCGAAACCCCAGACAGGCTGGTTCAACTGTATCCGCCGGTCATTTAATCGCGTCGCCCTAGGGCGGATCTATCTTGCGGAAAGACGTCTGCTTTAGAGGGAGCCGAAGATCTTGTCGGGGACTCCTTCCCAGGCGCGGCGTTCTTCGTCGCGGGGGGCCTCTTCTAGCTTTGTGTTTGCGCCGAAGACCATTGTTGAGCGATGTACTTCGTCGTAACGATTCCACTTGCCGGTGCTTTCGTTGCTGGGGTCGCCTGATTTTGCGAAGGCCAGCCATGCGTCTTGCATCTGGGTTGCCAGTTTTTCGGCGGCGGGGCCGGTGCCGGCGAATGAACTCATGCCCGGGATGTGATTGGTGCCGAAGACGAAACCGAGCTCGAGTGCGTGGCATGAGCCGAGCACGCCGCCCATCGCGGGCGACGGCCAGGTGAAAAGATAACTGTAAACGCGCGCATCGTGGCGCGGCTGGACTTGCGCGAGGCGCACGCCCGGGATGCGGAAAACGCGGTCCGTCTCAATCGCGGTGAACAAATCGCCGGGCGCGACACTCTCGCCACGCTGCGCGCGCGCCTTGGCGTAAGAATCGATGACACCGTCGGCAGCTTCGGCCGTGAGTCGCCGGCTCATGCGCGCGCCGAGGCCACTGCGGTCGAGCTTGTGCAACGACGCGTCCATCAACGAGAACAATTTCCATTCTTCGAGCGTCGATCCGACCATCACGGCCACGCCCGACGCCGAGCCGTCCGCGACCATCTCGATCGCGGCGCGCGGCACGTGAGTACCGTCGATCACCGGCTGATACGCCATCCCGAACTCAGGATCGGGCGTCTTGCCGTCGGCGAGCATCGTGCCGGTGAGCAATTGCGCCGGCGTGAGTGCGCGGATCGCAGCAATGTCGCCACTATTGACGCCGAGCTTCGACAGGACTCGCTCGGCGGTGCGATTTGCGCGCGCGACGGGAGCGCCGGTGTGACATGCGCCGCTTTGCGGTATCGCTTTGTGGAACAGGCCGCGCGCCGCCGGCATCGCGAGCAGAGTGCCGACGCTCATGCCGCCGGCTGATTCGCCGAAAATCGTGACGTTGCCGGGGTCGCCGCCGAACTCCGCGATATTGTCGCGGACCCATTCGAGCGCCGCGACTTGATCGAGCATTCCTTCGTTGCCGCTCGACGGAATCTTTCCATCGGTCACGTCGGCGAGCCGGATGAATCCGAGTGGTCCGAGGCGATAGTTAACCGTGACGACTACCACGTCGCCGCGGCGCGCGAGGACCGAGCCGTCGTAGAGCGCTTGCGAGCTGGCGCCGATGGTGAAGCCGCCGCCGTGGATCCAGACCATCACGGGACGGCGCTTGCCGTCGAGCGCGGGCGTCCAGACGTTGAGCGTCAGGCAGTTCTCGGATTGTTCGCCGTCGATCACCATCGCGGAGAGCGCGCTGAGCATCACGCGATTCTGATGCGCGACTGCGCCAAAGCGTCGCGCGTCGCGGACGCCGGTCCACGACGCGGGCTTCTCGGGAGCACCCCATCGGCGCTCACCGACCGGCGGCGCCGCAAACGGGATTCCCTTGAAACTGAGCAGTCCGCCCTGCTCGTCACCTTCGAGTTTGCCTTGATGGATGGAAACAGTCGCGCTCATCGTATGAACCTCGGTTGCGAGAATTGTGCGGAATTCTCGCAGAATTCGCGTGCAGTTAACAAACGCCGGCGGCATCCGGCCGAATCCCAAAATGGGACACATCGCGCTCCGGGTGGTGCGCGGATTGGGAGGCGATCGGCTGGTTGTTTGCGGATCTGCGACAGATTTTCGGGCATTGGAATTGCTGAGATTGAGTGGATCCCCGCGTCAGCCACGGCAGGGAAGGAATTCGGAATGGGCGCGCTGCCCAAGCAACATGACCCTGCCTCACGCGAGAGAAACCCCGAGCATGACCAGTTGAGCGCCGGAGTTTTATCTTTCATTAAGCACGCGTACGCCCGTCCGCGCACAACTGTGCTCGATTCAACGATCGCCGACGAAAAGATACGCGGTTCGTTGCGATCGGCTGCCGTGCTGATCGTTATGTTTCAGATGGGCTATGCGGCCCAGCAACTTCACTCGTCTGCGCCGAGATTCGACGCGGCGCTGAGCCTGGTTGTAACGAATATCGCAATCGGGGTCGGTTTCTTCCTGTCGACCTTCGTAGCATCGATGCCGCGCTATTGGCGTCAAATCGGCCTCACCGTGTGCATCGCGTTGCTGATATCGGTCTCCGGGATCGGTGCGATATCGATGCGCGTAGAGCCGGCATTCATTTCGTTGTGTGTGATCATTATTGGGGCCGGGACGCTGGCGCCGTGGGACTGGCCATGGCAAGTGGCGATTAGCTTTGTCGGGATGGTTTGCTTTTTTTTACTGGGACGCGCGCATGGGGTCGTCGATAGCGATCCGCCGATGCATTGGCTGGGATTCGCGACGGCGGTCGGGCTGGCGCAGTCAAACGTCTATTTGCAGATGAACAATCGGCGCGCGCAGGCGCAAACGGTGGCGGACCGGTTCATCAGCGATCAGAAACTCAAGGACAGCGAGGAAAAGTTTCGCCAGATTTTCGAGCAGAGCGGCGACATGGTGGTGGTCAACAACCTCGACACCGGCACGATCCTCGAGGTCAACAACCAATTCGTCAAGCGCAGTCGGGTGCCGCGCGAGCTCGTGGTGGGACGCATGGACAGCGACTTTAATTTCTTTGCGGATCCAGCGGCCCGCGAGCGGTTCATGAAAGAACTGCTGGAAAACGGGGTGGTGCATAACCTCGAGGTCCAGCTCAACGGCCTTGGCTATGGGCGGCCGATGCCCGCGCTGATTTCGGCGGTGGTAGTGCGGCTGAACAATCAGAAGTGCGCGATCATCGTGGTCCGCGAAATCTCGGACGTCAGGGAAGCGGAGCGCAAACAGCGCAACAGCGAGACCACGCTGCGCAAAATCTTCGACGCGAATCTCGACTCGATCACGACCACCGATGCGCAGACGCGATGCTACACCGACGTCAATCACGAATTCACGCGATCGACAGGCTTCAGCCGGGATGAGGTGGTGGGCAGGACATATTGGGATATCGGCGTGTGGCCCAGCCGCGAGGAATCGGACAACTTTTCGTCGCTAATGATGCGCAACGGGGAAGTCCGCAACATGCGCGCGAACTTTTATGCCAAGGATGGAACCCTGATTCCGTGCCTGATGTCGGGCGCAATGGTCGAGTTGGACGGCAAGCTGAGCGTCCTGACGATCACGCGCAACATCGGCGATCTGCTGGTGGCAGAACAAAAGCTCAAGGACAGCGAGGCCAGCCTGCGCAAAATCTTCGACTCGATCCTGGACCCGTTGTCGATCACCGACCTCGACGGGCGCTTTATGGATGTCAACGCCGAATTCATACGGCTCAGCGAATTTTCGCGCGACGAGATCATCGGGACGATCTCGCCGAGAGTGGCCGACAACCGTTATGAAAGCGAGTATCGAGAGTCGCTCCAGGCGACCGGCCAGGCGCGGAATCTCGAAGTGACTATTCCCACCAAGAGCGGCGTCGGGATTCCGGTACTGCTCTCGTCGGTGGTGGTCGAGCTCGGCGGTGTGCCACGGGTGGTGACGATTGCCCGCGACATTACCGCGCGCAAGGAACAGGAGCGGAAGCTGCAAAGCAGCGAAGCGATGCTGCGGGAGATTTTCGATTCCAGCGTCGATAATATCGCGCTGACTGACCTGACCAACGGCATCATTATCGACGTGAACAACGAGATGGTGCGGTCGCTGGGGCTGGCGAAAAGTGAAATCGTCGGCAAGCGTTTCGACGAGGTCAAAGTCTGGGAGAGCACCGAGCAGCTCAACCTGTTCACCGAAACCCTGCTCAAGCAGCGCAAGGTCCGCAATTTCGAAACCACTTTCCGCACCGTCAGCGGCGGTACTTTTCCGGCGCTGATCTCGGCGGTGGTGCTCGAGCTCGGCGGACGCGAATGCGCGCTCTCGATCGCGCGTGATGTAACCGACCTGGAGGCCGCGCGGCAGAAGGCGCTGGCCGCGTCGCAGGCCAAGACCGAATTTCTGTCGAGCATGTCGCACGAAATTCGCACGCCGATGAATGCGATCCTCGGGATGGCCGACCTGATTGGCGAGAGCGATCTCTCCTCCGAACAGCGCCGCTATCTCGATACCATCATCAGCAACGGCAACGCGTTGCTCGAACTGATCAACAGCATCCTGGATCTCGCGCGGGTTGAAAGCGGGCGCATGAACCTCGAGGCGGTTGCGTTCGACGTGGTCGAGCTGACCGAAAAGGTTGCCGACACGCTGGCGGTCCGTGCGCACGAAAAGGGAATCGAACTGTGCGTGCGGTTTGACGGCGGTTTGCCGCCCACGCTGGTGGGCGATTCGCTGCGCCTGCGCCAGGTGCTTACCAATCTTATCGGCAACGCGATCAAATTTACCGAGCGCGGTGAAGTAGTGGTCGAGGTCGCGCCGAATCCCGGCCAGCCCAATCCGGGCAGTTTGCTGTTCTCGGTGCGCGACAGCGGTATCGGAATTCCGCAAGAGATGCAGCCGAACATTTTTTCGTCCTTCACTCAGGCCGACTCATCGACCACGCGAAAATACGGTGGCAGCGGACTCGGCCTGGCAATCGTCGAGCGGCTGGTCGGCCTGATGGGAGGGAAGGTCTGGGTCGAAAGCGAATTCGGCAAGGGCAGCACTTTCTATTTTACCGTGGAACTCGGTTTGCCGTCCGCGACCGGCGTTCAAACGCGCGAGTCCCGCCCGCTGGATCTGTCCGGCGTCCGCGCGCTGGTGGTGGATGACAGCGCGACCGCTCGCTCGATCATGAGCGCGATGTTGAGCGCAATGGGAGCCGTAGTGACCGAGGCCACTTCCGGCGCGGAAGGTCTCCGCGCGCTGGAAGTTTCCAATCGCGCTGGCGACGCCTTCGGCCTGCTGATGGTTGATTCGCAGATGCCCGCGATGGACGGTTTCGAGATGATCCGGCAGATGCGCGCCGGCCCAAACAAAAATGCGCCCACTGTCATGCTGGTGACCGCCAATGGTTTGAGCTCGCGACTGACTACGATGAAAGAACTGGGGCTGAAGCATTACGTAGTCAAGCCGGTCAAGAGTCATGACTTGTACGCCGCGGTTTCAGGCGCGATGGCGGAGGTTGCCGCACCTGGCAATACCGTCGCTGAACCTCGCCATGAAGCGGCGCCGAACGGCTCAGGGGCGTCTCTGCTGGACCGTCCTCTTGCGATACTGCTGGCGGATGACTCACCGGACAATCGCCTGTTGATTGCTGCGTATCTGAAGAAGAGCCGCTACACGATCGATGAAGTGGAGAACGGCCAGGAAGCGCTCGACCATTTCATGACGCGCGCCTACGACCTGGTCCTGATGGACATCCAGATGCCGGTGCTCGATGGATACAGCGCGGTCGGCCTGATTCGCCAGTGGGAGACCGCGAATCATCGTGAGCGGACGCCGATAATCGCGCTGACCGCATCGGCACTCGAAGCCGACGTGCGCCGCGCGATTGAGGTCGGCTGCGACATGCACGTCAGCAAGCCGGTCAAGAAATCGACGCTACTCAGGGCAATCGCGAACGTCGTCGAAAACGCCGATCACGACGAGGCGGCGACGAAGCCAGGTGCGATCGCGGGACGAGATAACACCAGCATCCAGGATTAGTTTCCTTCGCTGCGTTCCCTCCAAGCAGAACATTAGTACCTCAATGGCGCGGGTCGCCTACTAACCGCTAGTCTAGCCGTGCGACTCGGCTTCGATGGCGCAGGTCGCTCGGGGAGGGATCTCGAGAAATGAATTTCCTACTCTACTGCGGAGCCGCCACGCAGATCATATTCGTCATCGTAGTATTCGGCGGTGGCAGTATAGCCGGTCTGTGTCTCGTAAGATGGTTGGTCCCGCTGGACCGCCTGCAAAAGAACCACGAGGTAGCGGGGGTGACGTTCGGAGTGCTGGGCGCATTTTACGGCCTGGTCCTTGCCTTCGTTATTGTGGCTGCGTGGGAGCGGTTCAACGACGCCAACGATTATGCGCTCACGGAAGCGACGGCGCTGGAGAGCCTCTACAAGCTCGGTGAGGCTTTTTCCGAGCCGATGCGCTCCCAGCTCGATTCGGCCGTCCTCGAATACTCGCATCGCGTGATCGAAAAAGAATGGCCGGAGATGGCCGACAACACCTTTGTGGGTGGAAAAGTTGGAGCCCACCAACTCTGGGCCACGGTGCTCGCATATCACCCGGTGGACAGCCGCGAGCAAATGTTGATGGACAAGTCGATCGACCAGCTCAACCTGATCAGTCAGGCGCGCGGCCAGCGGTTTAACTTTTACGAAGAAGATCTACCATCGGTCGTGTGGACGGTGATCTATCTTGGATGCCTGATGACGATCGGTTTCAGCTACTTCTTCGGCAGCAATGTTTTTCGCGCGCAGGTGCTGATGTGTGGGTTCTTTTCGATCCTGCTCGGCATGACGATTCTCGCGATTCTCGAACTGGCGCATCCGTACCAGGGAGTCGTCACAATCTCGAACGAGCCGTACCGCTACGCGCTCGCGCGGATGGAAGCGGCCGACAGCTTCAAGATGGCGACACCGAAAGCGAAAGCATCGCCGCAAGCGGTCAGTCGCGCGTCGGATCCGAGATGACAAAGAAAGGCGACTAACCAGTTTCGAAAGGCGGTACAGCTATGCCAGAAAAAAAGCCGATTCGGTTTGGAATACTCGGCGCGGCGCGGATTGCGCCGGACGCATTAATCAAGGCGGCGCAAAATGTGCCAAAGGCCGAGGTGGTCGGGGTCGCAGCGCGCGATCCGAAGCGTGCGCAAGAATTCGCCACTGCCAACGGTATCCCGCGAGTGATCGCGACCTACAACGATCTCGTCAACGACTCCGATCTCGACGTGATCTACAATCCGCTGCCGAACTCGTTGCATTGCGAGTGGACCATTGCGGCACTGCGCGCGGGCAAGCACGTGCTCTGCGAGAAACCGCTCGCCTCCAACGCGGCCGAGGCTGAACGGATGGCGCGGGCGGCGGACGAGACCGGGAAAATTCTGGGCGAGGCGTTTCACTACCGCTATCATCCGCTCGCCGATCGAGTTCGCGCGCTTATCAGCGACGGCACGCTCGGTCGCCTGGTCCACCTCGAGGGACACTTTTCCGTACCGATTCCGGAAACCAACATCCGCTTCGATTGGAGCCTCGCCGGCGGCGCCACGATGGATCTCGGATGCTATCCGCTCCACATGATTCGCTATTTTTCCGGGATGACGCCGCGCGTGGTCCGCGCCACGGCCGAGACCGGGCCCGTGAACATCGACATCGCGATGAATGTTGATCTCGAACTCGACGGTGGTGTGACCGCCAGGATGACCTGCGCGATGAAGAAAGATTCTGTGATCAACGCGACCTTCATGGCGCGTGGCGATCGCGGAGAGTTGCGCGTGATAAATCCGATCGCGCCGCATCGCGGGCATCAGCTGACTGTGAAGACCGCCGCCGGCGAGAAGTCCGAGACGGTAGCGGGCGACACGACATTCACGCATCAGTTGCGCGCATTCGTAAAGGCGGTGCGCGGTGAGGCCAAATTTCCCACCGACGGCCTCGAAGGTATCATCAACATGCGTGTGATCGACGACGTTTATCGAGCGGCCGGTCTCCCGCCACGCGCTGCGTGACAAGCCGTTTCGCCAAAATAGCTAGCATTTCCGTGCAATAATTCTCTCGGGCCCGCGCCTCACACGCTTATCTGGATGACTGCCCGCTCTAGCCTCGAATCGCGAGCATTTGCGCGCCATAGTTGATTAAAACTGTTCAAGGCTTGAATCGCTTAAACAGAGAGGCTAAAAATTCTCCTAGTTGTTGACGCGACAATAACTAGAAGAGGAAAGCCGGGATGAAATTTGCCAAAGTTCTTTCAGCCATGACTTGTGCTGGGCTGTTGTCGCTCACCTTAGTCGGCTCGGCGCGCCACGTGTACGCGCAGGACGCGGCCGGGACTGATGAGACCATAGGCAGTTGGAACGGACCCGATGCCGACAGTGCTGAACTGTCAAACCCCGATGTCAAAACACACCTACTCAACATTAAGGGGTGTTGGGCAGGCAGCGTGATGGACACCGGCGATGGCGCCGGAACCGCCACGTTCCAGTTTTCTCAGAAACATAAGAAGTTAGTGGTAGGGAGCACCTTTAAATTCCAATGGCCCGATACCGCCATGGCGCGCGGCCCCTTGAAAGGCACGGTAACCTCCAGCGGATTCAGCTTCAAAGGCAACGCCGGCGTAGGCTGCGAGGTCAGCGGAAACGGCTCGGGCGATGCCACCGCGATGACGGGAACAGTTGTCTTCGTAGGCGCCTGTGCGACGATATTCCAGAACGTGACTTTTTCGATCACGCCGGGCTGCCCTTAGCCGTCGGCGCGAAAGTCTCAATTTCCCCGCAGACCGTCTTCCATCATTTCGTGATATAGCCATCGCTATACCCGCGTCTTGATACGGAGGGAATATGGCGAGCGAGCAACTCAACAAGGTAATCGAGCGGATCAAATCGCAGCCGCAGAATCCGAGCGCATCCATCGAGAATCGGCGCGCCGGGATGGAGCGGATTAGCGAGCGCGTCCCGGCCGACGTGATATGCGAGAAGGTCAGCGCCAATGGCGTCAACGCGGAATGGATCGAAGCGCCCGGCGCGACGCCCGATCGAGTCATTCTGTATCTGCACGGTGGTGGCTACGTCGTCGGATCGATCAACACGCATCGCGCGATGGTCTCGAGAATCGCGCGCGCGTCCAATGCCCGCGCACTGTCGCTAGACTACCGGCTCGCGCCCGAGCATCCGTTTCCCGCCGCGGTTGACGATACGATTGCTGCATACCGCTGGCTGCTCGCGCAGGGTTACAAGCCGGGCAAAATAGTTATCGCCGGCGATTCTGCTGGCGGCGGACTCACGATTGCGGCGCTGCTGGCGATTCGCGATGCCAAGCTGCCGATGCCGGCCGGTGCTGTTCCCATTTCGCCGTGGACCGATCTCGAAGGCACTGGAGAATCGGTGCGGACGCGCGCGGCGCGCGATGTGATGGTTACGCAGGAGAATCTGGCACACTCGGCGAAACAGTATTACGGCACGCACGACCCCAAGGATCCGCTGGTGTCGCCGGTGCACGCGGACTTTCGCGGACTGCCGCCGATGCTTATCCACGTCGGCGACGCGGAAATCCTGCTCGACGATGCGACTCGCGCCGCGAAGAGCGCAAAAGCGGCCGGCGTTGAGGTCGAGCTCGAAGTCTGGGACGACATGCCCCATGTCTGGCACGTGTTCGCGAAGATATTGCCGGAAGGACAACAGGCGATCGACAAGATCGGAAAATTCGTAATCGCGCGCACGTCCTAGAGCGGGATCACTCGCTCACAACGGGTAGTGCACGTTGGTGAGTTGTTCCGAAACTTCCCACAGCCGCGATGCAACCGCACTGTCCTGCGCCGCCGCACTACGGCCGACATGCGCCGGATGCCCCCACATCTCGGCCATTCCGTCAGGCCCGATGTAGTCGCCGCCTTGGACGTCCGGCGCGACCGCCGCATACTCGGTCGGCAGCGCGCCCATCGCAGCGCTTTGCGCGATCACGTTGTTGGCGACTGAGAAAATGGATTCGAGCATCGACGATCCCGTCATCTTTGGTCCCGCCGCCTGCAGATTGGTCGCCGCGTATCCGGGATGGCATGCGACGGCCAGTAGCTTTTTCCCGGCCGCATCCAATTTGCGCTGCAACTCCAGCGTGAACAGCAGATTCGCGAGCTTGCTCTGCCCGTATGCCATCCACTTGCGGTAGCCATTCTTCCATTGCAGATCGTCGAAACGAATTTTGCCCATGCGATGAGCCCCGCTGGCCACGTTGACAACCCTGGCGCCTTCGGTGGCGAGCAGGCGATCGAGCAGCAGCCCGGTCAACGCGAAATGCCCGAGGTGATTGGTGCCGAATTGCATCTCGAAGCCGTCGGCAGTTTGACGATACGGAATCGCCATGACGCCGGCGTTGTTGCACAGCACGTGCAGCGCTTGATGTTGCAAGTGAAACGCGTCGGAGAATCCGCGCACCGACGCGAGGTTCGAGAGATCAAGCTCCATCACCGAGACGTTGGCGCCTGGAGCCGACGACGTTATCTGAGCGGCCGCGGTGCGAGCCTTGCCGAGGTCGCGGCAGGCCAGGATCACCTCGGCTCGCTTGCGCGCGAACGCCAGCGCGGCTTCGTAGCCGATACCGCTGTTGCCGCCGGTTACGACGATCGTCTTGCCGGAAAGATCCGGTATGTCATCGGCGGTCCATGCTTTCTTGTCGGGCATCGCGCGCGTTCCTCCTCGTCGGTTACGAGAAAGGTATCACACGACTGTCGTGTCGGTGAGCGCAAAAGATGGCGTCGTCGCATTTGCATAAATACTGAGTGCAGGGGTCACCCCTGCCGCCCACCGCGGAGGTGATTGTCCGGCTCCGTTTCGTGCAATTTTCTCTGGGCCATAACATTCGCGATGCGGTAGAGTGTTTCAGTACGGATTCCGTCGAACAAGGAGCGAACTACAATGCAAATGGGAATGATCGGCCTTGGCCGAATGGGTGCGAACATGGTGCGGCGCCTGATCCGCGGTGGCCACGAGTGCGTCGTGTTCGACGTGAGCGCCAACGCGGTCAAGGAACTAGCGAAGGAGGGCGCCATTGGTGCGTCGTCGCTCGACGATTTTGCCGCGAAGCTCAAGCTGCCTCGCGTTGCGTGGATGATGGTCCCCGCGGCGGTCGTCGAGCAAACCGTCGCGGACCTGTCGAGCCGGTTCCAGCGCGACGACATCATCGTTGACGGCGGCAATTCTTATTACATCGACGACATCCGGCGCGCCGAAACGCTGGCGGCGAAGGGGATTCACTACGTCGATTCCGGGACCAGCGGCGGCGTCTGGGGACTCGAGCGCGGCTTCTGCCAGATGATCGGCGGCGAGCCGCAGGTCATCAAGCATCTCGATTCGATTTTCGCGACGCTCGCACCTCCGATCGATTCCGCCCCGCGCACCGCCGGCCGCGAGAAGGTCAAGGGCAGCACCGCCGAGCACGGTTATCTGCATTGCGGCCCGAACGGCGCCGGTCATTTTGTAAAGATGGTTCACAACGGAATCGAATACGGAATCATGGCGGCCTATGCGGAAGGCATGAACATTCTGAAAAACGCCAACGTCGGTAAGCAGACGCACACAGTCGATGCCGAGACCACGCCGCTGCGCAATCCCAAGCTCTACCAGTACGATTTCAATCTACCCGACGTCGCCGAAGTATGGCGGCGCGGCAGCGTGATCGCGTCGTGGCTGCTGGACTTGATCGCCGACGCGACGCTCGGCGATCCTGAGCTGAAGAAATTTGCCGGCCGCGTGTCGGACTCGGGCGAGGGTCGATGGACCATCGACGCGGCAATCGACGAAGGCGTCCCGGCAAACGTGCTCACCGCCGCTCTCTACGAACGCTTCAGCTCGCGCGGCGCGGCCGACTTTGCTGACAAACTCCTGTCCGCGATGCGCTACGAATTCGGCGGGCACATCGAGAAGAAAGCTTAAGAGCATTCGCGATGCCGACCCCCGGATTAGTGAACGCATCGACGCATGGACGTCCCGGCGATCCGTGCGTCTTCGTGATCTTCGGCGCGACCGGCGACCTGACCAAGCGCCTGTTGCTACCGTCGCTGTACAATCTGCTCGCCAACAAACTTCTGCCCGACAAATTCGCGATCATCGGCGTCAGCAACGTGAAGATGACTTCCGAAGATTTCCGCAAGCAGCTCGGCGGCGAGATCGGTCAATTCGCGACCACCAAGGTCAAGCCCGAACTCTGGAAATGGTTTGACGATCGCATCTCCTACATGTCCGGCGACTTTAACGATCCGGCGACGTACACGAGTCTGAAATCGGCGCTCGAAACCGCCGACAAGCAGCACGGCACGCCGGGCAATTATCTGTTCTACACCGCGGTCTCGCCGAGTTTCTTCGGTGAGATCGTCAAGCAACTGGCTGGCGCGGAACTCACCAAAGAAGCCGACGGCCATTGGCGAAGAGTGATCATCGAAAAGCCGTTCGGCCATGATTTGGAATCGGCCAACGCGCTCAATCGCGAGATTGGCGCGTGTTTGCATGAGAATCAGATCTACCGAATCGATCACTATCTCGGCAAAGAGACGGTCCAGAACATCATGGCGTTCCGCTTCGGCAACGGTATCTTCGAGCCGCTGTGGAACAACAACTTTATCGATCACGTGCAAATCACGGTGGCAGAGACCGTCGGCGTCGAGCATCGCGGCGCATTCTATGAAGCGACCGGCGCGCTGCGCGACATGGTGCCGAATCATATCCT
>PMOH01000001.1:8013-11488 GCA_003161515.1 Deltaproteobacteria bacterium | reverse complement strand
GTTCAGTCCGCGATCCGCATGAGTACGCTTAATCCGCGCTTGTCCAATCCCGTGGCTGTCAAATTGGCTGTCAAAAATGGGAGGGCAACGGCTAGATCGCGAATGTTTTCAAGACTGCGCAGGTGCGCGACTTTTGGCCCGTAAGAGACTCGACTTCCAGAGCCGCTGATTAAGAGGTGAGTCACGGCCAGATTACCATCGATCACGAATCAACAATATCCGCGCGAAACGGGGCGCTTGTTGGAATCGAGGTCGGTGGTGATCGGTCCTGTTCTGTCGTGATCGGCAGTCGTTTGGCAGCGACCCGAGCGTTCGTGGAAGCAATCGGCTCGACTTCAGAATAGAGGACAACCTTGAGCAGGGCACGTGGTTGCCGACGGAGGATTTTAAGTTCGACGGAAAGTTGTCTGTCCGCGTCCAAACTGAACCAAATCGCTGAGTCCGCGGTCCACCCGAGTGCATTTCATCCGCCATCGGCCAGGCCAGTGGCTGTCAGCTTGGCTGTCAGAATTTCTGCACCAAGGCAACGCTTCGAAGATTGCTCTGTGTGGGCCGACGGGACCACCTCAGGATGATCGAAATACATCGAGGGATCTCCTTTTAGCGGCGCGTACAATGGCCAATTCAGAATGGAATTAACAGGCTGTTGGAGAGACTGATCCGCGCGAGAAGAATGAGCCCATGAGAACCTCTAGCAACAGCGAACCAAATCGTGGCGCATCGCAGAATGAAGTGGCGGACTTTCAAAGATCGAATGTCTGGAAAGCCCAGCAAGTCAAAACACGCGCTCTTCCTACTATTTTTCGCAGGCACAATTCCTGCGTGATCTGCGGGTGGAGGCTATCAAACCAGACAAGCACGTATGAAAAGAATAGAAGCAGTGGTCAAGCGCTCGGCCTTGGACGACTTCCACAGATGCGCCAAACAGCTTGGGATCTTCGGATTTGATCTATCTGAGGACCGTAGCAAGCGTTGGGACCATCAACCACTCGCCGCCCCCGGCGAGTTCACTCGCGACGCCACCTCAAGGGTCAAAGTTGATTTCGCGGTCCTCGATGAAGAGACCAAGCCCACCGTTCACGCCGTTCTCGAATCCGTCCATCCCGAAAGCATCGCAATCTTTAAGTTCGATCAAGATACGCAGCCGCAATTTCAACCCGGCGCAGTTCACCCCAAACATTAAAAACTTTGCCATAGCGATACGGCCGGCGAGGTTAGCTGACCTGGGGGAACCGCGATGATCGGCGTACGCGAAATCGTTATCGTCTCGCTGCTGGGACTCCTGACGACGTCCTCGTCGATGGTTGGCGCGGCACTCGGCTTGTACCTCCCGCTTTCCAAGCGCGTGCTCGCTTGCGTTGGCCTTTGCCGCCGGCGCCTTGATCAGTGCGTTGGCGATAGAGCTCGCGTTCGAAGGCGCCCAGGAACTGCATCGACAGGGATTCAACGCCAACGCGTCAACAGCGTTCATCGGTTGCGGCTTCGCGCTCGGATCGGTCATCTACTATTTCACTTCGTTGTTCCTCGACCAGAAGGGTGCAGCAATACGCTACCCGACGCGGTTTCGAGAATACGCTCTGGGGCAGAAGCAGAAGGATGCGAAAGAAACGATCGAGTTGCTGTCAAAATGCGATCTGCTGCGCCATCTGCCGCCCGAAGAGGTCGAACGAATCCTGCCCTGTGTTCGCAACCGGCATCTCGACGGTGGCGAGGTTCTCTTTCGTGCCGGCGATGGCGGCGACGCGCTCTATATCGTGGCGCGAGGCAAGGTCGACGTCTTGTCGGGCGCGGGCGGCGAGCCTCGCAACGGACACGTCATCGAGGAGAAGCTCGCGGAACTGGGCGAAGGACAAGCATTCGGCGAGATGGCTCTCCTCAGCGGAGGGCCGCGTACCGCGACGATTCAATCGGCCGCCCAGACGGACTTGTTGGAAATCGGCCGCGAAGATTTCGATCGCCTCCTTGTAAGAGACCATCGGTTGGCGACCGCGGTGGAACGCCTCAGCCATGAACGAGCAATTCGGAATCTGAGTTCCGGCGCCGCTAATCCTTCGCAGTGGGCCAAGGTGGCGGCCAGCAATCTCGACCATCTGAGCAAGAGCGAGGCAGAGAAGATGCTGGTCGAGGCCGGCCATGGAGCAGGAATGGCAATCGTCCTCGGCAACATCCTGGACACGATTCCCGGATGCCTGGTGATCGGCGCGAAGTTCGCCGGCTTGGCGACTTTGTCGATCACGCTCATTTTGGGAATGTTCATCGGCGGAATCCCCGAGGCGGCGGCCAGCGCTTCGATGCTCAAGCGGGCAGGCTATAGACCCTTCACGATTTTTGCATTGTGGTCGGCCGTACTTGTAGCGGGAATCGTGGCGGCGGCCGCCGGCAAGATATTCGTCGGTTCCGGATCTCATACTGCGATTTTCTCTCAGGCGGTTGCTGGGGGCGCGGTGCTCGCAGTGGTCGCGCACGCCATGATTCCGGAATCGATCCATGAGGGTGGATCGTTGGTTGTGCTGCCGACCGTCGCGGGCTTTCTGTTCGCGTTGTGGCTGTCCCTGGCTCAGTCGTTCGTCTGATCCTCTATTTGAACCAGTCCGACCTGCGCCATCGCGTCTCGCACGCTAGACCTAATGGTCTCTTTGATTTCGCACAAAGGCAGCCGTACTTCCGCAGTCGACAAACCGAGAAGGCTTGCCGCGTATTTGACCGGAGAAGGACTCGTCTCAAGAAAGAGCGCCCGATTTAGCGGCGCGAGGATTTCATTGATGCGTTGCGCCTCCCTGACCGCACCCGACCGCCAGGCGGCCTGCATCGCGGCACAGATTTTCGGCGCTACATTTGACGTTACAGAAACGACGCCATGACCGCCTTGCGTCAAGAAGGCGAGCGCAGTCGCGTCATCGCCTGACAGCAAGGAAAAATCCTGGCCGATGGCGAGCCGCGTAAAGAGCGGACGGGAAAGGTCGGCGGTCGCGTCTTTGACGCCGATGATCCGAGGCAGTTTTGCCAGTTCCACCATAGTTTCCACCGACATATCGACAGCAGTACGGCCCGGAACATTGTAGATAATGATCGGCAGACCGCTATGATCGTGCACCGCCTTGAAGTGCTGATAGAGTCCTTCCTGCGTCGGTTTGTTGTAGTACGGCGTCACGACAAGTTGCGCGTCAGCGCCTGCCTTCTCCGCGTGTCTGGAAAAATCGATCGTCTCCTGTGTGGAGTTAGAGCCGGTGCCTGCTATCACGGGAACTCGGTGCGCTGCGACCTCGATGCATAGTTCGGTCACCCGCATGTGCTCGCGGTGGGTCAGGGTCGGTGACTCGCCCGTTGTCCCGCAGGGGACTAAGCCGCTAATGCCCTCTCGCACTTGCCAATCGACCAGGGCTTGAAAGGCCTTTTCATCGACCTCTCCGCCACGCAACGGTGTGATCAGCGCCGTGAAACATCCGCTAAAGGTTCGGCGCTTGATAGAGGACTT
>PMOH01000001.1:0-7961 GCA_003161515.1 Deltaproteobacteria bacterium | reverse complement strand
TGGTACCGTTTTCGCTTGTGCCACAGCGTCGAAATGCAGACGCCCAGGGTCGCCGCTGCATCTTCGAAAGTGGGCGCCAACGCGAGAACGCGCCGGATGTGCTCTTGCTCGATCTGTTCAAGCGTCGATCGTTCGGGCAGCGTTCCGTTCTGTGGAGCGCTCGATTGAAAAAGGATGTCGGGCAAATCTTCCTTGCGCAGGGTCGCGCCGCGGCTCAGCACGACTGCGCGTTCGACGGCATTGCGCAATTCGCGGATGTTACCCGGCCATGAATAGGCGACCAGTGCTTTGCGAGCATCGTCCGAAAACTGCAATCCAGTTCGGCTGTTGCGAGCGGCAGTCTCGGTCAGAAACATTTCAGCCAGCGGCAGTATATCTTCGGGCCGTTCGCGCAACGCGGGCACTCGGAGGCTGATGACATTCAATCTATAGTATAGGTCGCTGCGAAACCGCTCGCCGCTGATCTCCTGCGAAAGACTGCGGTTGGTTGCCGCGATAATACGGGCGTCGACTTTGATCGTTTCCTCTCCGCCTACGCGCTCGAAACGCTCATCCTCCAGGAAACGCAAGAACTTGGATTGCAACGCGGGCGACAGCTCCGCGATTTCGTCGAGAAATACCGAACCGCCATTTGCCGCTTCCAGCCGGCCGGGCTTGTCCTTGATCGCACCGGTAAAGGAGCCTTTCATGTGCCCGAAGAGCTCGCTTTCCAGCAGATGCTCGGAAAGCGTGGTGCAATTCACGATGACAAACGGCCGCTCGCGGCGTGAACTCCATTCGTGGATCTGTCTAGCGAGAACGTTCTTGCCGGTGCCGCTTTCTCCAGTGAGCAGGACTGTCGCGTCGCTCGAGGCGGCAGCGAAAGCCGTCTCTATAAGGGACCGATATTGAGGGCTCCCTGTCGTCAGCAGCGGTACGCCATCGATCGAATTGCGCAGAGCTCGAACCTCGGTCCGCAGTTCCTTCACTTCAAGCGCACGATCAACCGCGTGCTGAATCTGATCAAGCGAGAACGGCTTGGTGACATAGTCGTAGGCACCAGCTTTCATCGCTGCTACAGCATTCTGGACCGTGGCATAAGCAGTCATCAGTATCACGATTGTGGTCGGATATTTCGCTTTGATTTCGGTGAGCAGCTCGAGGCCGTTCATCTCGGCCATTCGCCAATCGCTGAGAACGAGATCGAACGCCCCATTGCGACCGATCAAGGCAAGCGCCTCGCGTCCGCTTTCGGCTATAGCAATCTGGTGGTTGCGGGAGCCCAAAAAGCGGCCGAGGGCGTCGCGGATATTTTTTTCATCGTCAACTACGAGCAATTTTGCCATCTAGATGCACCGCGAGTGCGGAAGCTGGACTACGAAGGTGCTGCCCTGAGCGGAGGAATCCAAAAAGATGCGACCCCTGTGTGATTCGACGATTTCCTTGGCGATCGCCAAGCCCAGAGCCGCATGACCGCCTTCAAATCCATCCGGAGTCCACTGCTGTTCGAAAACCAGGTCGCTCACTTCGAGCGGAATGCCTGGTCCGGTATCGGAGACCGATAACCGCAGGACTTGCCCCGAGCGATCGGCGGAAACTTCAACTGAACCGCCTTCCGGAGTGTAGCGCAGCGCGTTGCCAATCAAAGTCGAGAGCACCCATGAAAGTTTCACTGGATCGCCATAAGACTCGAGCTCGGCTCCTACATGTATGCGCAGTGCGACTTCCTTTTGTGCGGCCTGTAGCGAAAACTTTTTAGCGACCGAAGTGACGAGCCTCGCAAAATCAAAGGCGATGTTCCGAACCGCGATCGAAGTGGTTTCATCGCGAGTGACATTCAATAGACTGTCAGCCAAGTCGCGGATGCGAGCCAAATCCTCGACCACAGTATCGATGATTTCGTGCTGCTTCGGATCGGGCGTTTTTCTCTGAAGCAATTCGACTGCGAGAGACAGCGATGTCAGCGGCGTTCTGAGTTCATTCGAAAGCGCGGCGATCAGGTTCGTGCGTGCACGCTCCTTGTCACGAAGATAAGTCATGTCATGAAGAGTGATCATCGTGCCGAACAAAGTGCCATCATCGAGAGTCAGTGGTGCAGGCTTGAGGAGATAGGTATGATCGCGGCCGCGAACGTGCAGACTTACTTCGGCCTGCTGCTCGCCTCCCGGATAAGCGAGAGCGCTCCGAAGGGCGGCCCGCACATTCACATAGTGACTATTGTCTTCGTCGAGGCTGAAGAACGAACGACCCAGAATCTCTGCGCGATCGATACCAACTATCAGTGCAGCTTGCTCGTTGAGATTGGTAACGACTGCGTCGATGTCTATCAGGATCACCGCAATGTCGAGACATCTCAGGATTGCCGCGGTTTTTTTGTCTTCGTCGGTAGTGGTTGTGAATTTCATTCTGGACCTCGCCCGATATGAGCAAGCTCCGACCGGCGGCAAGATAGTCGGCACTTCTATGCGGATTTCAGCAGTTCACTACCTTTACGCTGGCGGAGCGCCGAAGTGCTTGCGCAGTTCCAGATTCACTTCGAGCACGTTCACCATTTTCTCGCCGACCAGCCCATAGAACGGGGCAGATACATCGGCCTGCAGAATCTGTTCGATCTCGGTACGCACCTGACCTTGATCCTTCTTTGTATCCTTGGCCCACGCGGCGGAAACGCGATCGAGCTGATACTCCGCGTTCTCGAGCGAGATATTAGGGTCGAGTCCCGAACCGGAGGTCGTGACCATGTCTCCCGGCACATCCTGCAGCTCTACATCGGCGTGATCCTGGCGCCACATGTCGAAGAAGTTGGACTGGATGTCCGACCCGTCCTTGACCGGCTCAATTACAGTCTCCGTCTTGCCATCCTTGGTCTGATGCTGCACCGCTGACGGAAACCTTCCGGGGTTCTCCTTTGAAAAGCTCTCGAAGAAGACCATAGCCAGATCGGCAGACTTGGGCTCCGGAGTACCTGGATTGTCCTTGATGAACTGCTGAACTTCCTTAGTGTGAGTCTTGCCCCAGTCTTGTATGTACTTGTCATGCGTGGGATCAGCGGCAACCCATGCCTGTGCTACTGCGTTGTGAGCATCCGCCCACTGCGCGACGATATGCGGCTGACCGCCGAAGCTGTCATGCTGGAACCAGGCTTCGATGTCGGGCGCCACCAGTTGGCCTGCCTTTGGTCCGGTCTTGTACTTGACGATAGGACCTAACTGCTGCGCCACGCGATTGCGGAGCATGTAGTTTGAAGCAGCCAGCGCGGATGACGAGGACGCTGACCCATCATACGATGCAGCGGAGGGGCGCGGCTGGAAGTACTCATCCTTGGTGAACGGTTGAGCGATCATGCGCGAGCCCACCGGCTTACCGTCTGGGCCCATAAGCATGCTGCCGTTGGCCTCGAAAGGGAAAAGGGTCTGTCCGACCGCCCAGAGCGCCAAGGGATAGATGATACAACAAATGATTACTGCGAAAGTCATTAACCAGAGACTTTTCGATATATAGCGGGCCATCGTCTTACTCCTTCAATTCACGCCGCTTAGACAGTTAAGTGCAAAGCGACCAACACCAGGTCAATCAGCTTGATGCCGGCGAAGGGCATGATGACGCCGCCTAGGCCCCAGATGAGCAGGTTTCTCCGGAGCAGAGCGTCAGCACCGAGCGGCACATATTTCACGCCCCTCAACGCGACGGGGATGAGCGCCGGGATGATGAGCGCGTTGAAGATCACGGCCGACAAGATCGCCGAAGTGGGCGAATGTAAATGCATGACATCCATAGCGACAAGCCACGGCAGAGTTCCCGCGAACAGGGCTGGAACTATCGCAAAGTACTTGGCGACGTCGTTCGCGATTGAAAACGTCGTGAGGGCGCCGCGAGTCATCAACAACTGTTTTCCGATCTCGACGACCTCGAGCAGCTTGGTAGGATTGCTGTCCAGGTCCACCATGTTGCCGGCCTCTTTGGCCGCCTGGGTGCCTGAGTTCATCGCCAAGCCAACGTCCGCTTGCGCCAAGGCNNGGTGCGTCGTTGGTGCCGTCACCGATCATCGCAACAAGTTTGCCTGCCGCCTGTTCCTTGCGGATATAGGCCAGCTTGGACTCGGGCGTGCATTCGGCTACGAAATCGTTCACGCCCGCCCGCTTCGCAATCGTCGCTGCCGTCAGCGGATTGTCTCCCGTGATCATGACGGTGCGAACTCCCATCCTATGGAGCCGCTCGAGACGCTCGCTTATCGCGGGCTTCAGAACGTCTTCGAGTACCACCACGCCGACGACCTGCGCCCCTTCAGTGACGACCAGCGGAGTAGCACCCTCCGAGGCGACGCTGTCTACAATCGCCTGCAGGTCTTTCGGCACGCTTCCGCCCTGCTTCTGAACGTATCGCACAACAGCGTCGGGAGCCCCTTTGCGAACTTGCTTTCCATCAGGCAGATCGATTCCGCTCATGCGAGTCTGCGCGGTGAANNTCGAGCAGCACCGCATCAATGTCGCCGGCGGTTTCTACCGCCCGGCCGCTCTTGGCAATGATGTTCGCCTGGAGCGCGCGATCCATGCCGGCAATTCCGATTGCGGCCAGCAACGCGCCAATGGTCGTGGGGATCAAGCAGACCAACAAAGCAACCAGTGTTGGGACATCGGTGCCCAGGCTCCGGAGCGGCTCCGTCACTCCCAAGTAGCTCGTCATGTAGATCTCAGCATTCCGGGCCATCGGCAATAGCGGAACAACTACGATCAAAAAAATCAGCGTGAAAGCGCTAAGAACCAGCGTTAGAGCTATCTCGTTGGGCGTGCGCTGACGCACAGCGCCTTCGACCAACGCTATCATTCGATCGAGAAAGGACTCACCGCTGGCGGCGGTGATCCGCACGACGATGCGATCTGAGAGAACGCGCGTGCCGCCAGTGACACCTGAGCGATCACCGCCTGCTTCGCGAATCACCGGCGCGGATTCTCCAGTGATGGCTGCTTCATCGACCGACGCGATGCCTTCTATAATTTCTCCGTCGCCCGGAATCATCTGGCCCGCTTGAACTACTACCCGATCGTCCGGTCGCAACTCGCTCGAAGGAACCTCTTCGATAGTATCCTTTCCGCGCAGTCGATAAGCCGGTGTGTCGCGTCGTGCCTTTCTGAGTGAATCGGCTTGCGCTCTGCCGCGTGCTTCAGCCAACGCGGTCGCGAAATTGGCAAACAGCACTGTCAGAAACAGCCAGATGTCCAAGGCTATGAAGTAGGTGATTGGAACCTGGCTCTGCGATTGGCCAATAGCGGCTTGTAGGACGAACCCGAGCGTGAGGAAAGCGCCAATCTCGACGACGAACATGACAGGATTGGCCCATTGGATGTCAGGCCGCAGCATTACGAACGCCTGTCTCAACGCTGGCCACACCAAATCGGGAGCGAACAGATCCATTTTCCGAGCGCGCCTGGGTGTCCAATCCTCCGGTGGCCGTGTCGCCTCCGGCGGAACTACTTGAAACTGCGGTCGTATCGACTTAGATGGTTCCATTTTTCTTTTCCTCAACTGATTCCGGCGTCGCTCCGAATCGTGATCCTCCGAGGTCAGCCTCCGAACGGTATAGGACCCAAGTGCTCGGCCAACGGACCCAACGCCGCCACTGGCAAGAAGAGCAGAGCGCCTATGATCACGATGGTGCCCAACAGAAGAAACCCGAATGTTGGCGTATCGTCCCTCATGGTTCCGGAACTGAAAGGTGTTTCCTTCTTCATACCCAGGAAAGCCGCCAACGCTATCGGCGCAACGATAGGAAGGTAGCGACTGGCCAGCATGACCAATCCGGTACTTACGTCCCACGGAACTGCTTCGGGCGCCCGGTTGGGGTTGCTGTTCAGGCCGTAGTTTGTTCCGAGGCCGTCGAACGCCGAACCGTTATTGGCGGACGCAGAGGAGAATTGGTACACGATTTCCGAAAATCCGTGTGCGCCTGGATTGTTCTCCGCCTTGATGCCCCAATCTGTCGCTGCAAACACGCCAGTGGGCATCAGAATCATGATCGGATGGACAAGCAAAGCCAGCATCGCGAGCTTCATTTCGCGCGCACCCACCTTCTTACCCAGGTACTCGGGCGAACGGCCCACCATCTGACCGGCGATGAAGACTCCAATTATCAAAAACAGCAGCAGGTTGATCATGCCGACGCCCTTGCCGCCGAAAATGCAGTTCACCCACATCCCCCACATCGGCGCGAGCGCTGCAATCGGGTTCAGGCTGTCATGTTCGCAGTTGACGGCGCCGCACGTCACGTTGACGGTCATCGCTGCGAAGGTCGCGCCTGCCGACGTTCCGAAACGTAGTTCTTTGCCTTCCAGGTTGCCGAGATGTTGGTCGATCGGCAGTCCAGCCACGGCAGGCAATGTAAATGCTTTCTTTCCTCCTGGCGCGCCCGCCATCGGTATTCGAAAAGTCTTGCTCTCCGGATGAGCTGTCAAACCAGGATTTGGCCTCATAGTGTCATAGCGAATAGACCAGAAGATCGTCCCGACCATCATGGACATCATCACTATAAAGATAATCGCGGCGTGGCGTGGCCGACCCAGCATTCTGCCGTACATCAAGACCAGCGCGAACGGGAAAAACATCATGCCAAAACATTCCAGGAAGTTAGTCCAAGCGCTGGGATTCTCGAACGGATGAGCAGAGTTCATGCCGTAGAATCCGCCTCCATTCGTTCCTAGCTGTTTGATAGGTATGACCGCCGCGACAGGTCCCACGACTATAGTCTGCTGCTTTGCTTGACCTTTGTCGTCCGTACCCATTGCCCCTGGTTCGAGCGTCGATACCTGGTAGGTGCTTGCAAAAGTCATCGGCATGCCTTGGTGAATGAACAACACGCCTATGATGAAAGCTATCGGCACAAAGGTATAAACCACGACCCGCCACATATCGACAAAAAAGTTGCCGACCTTCGACTCGCCGCGGAAGGCCCGGATGATTGCAGTCAAGGCGCAGAATCCCACCGNNGTCATGAACGAGCAGACCGTCATGAAGATCGTGCTCGGCGCTAATATTCCCAGGCCTCGGGGGTTCAAAGGCGCAATCGGCTGTAGGCACAGCACTATGAAGCCAAATACAAAAAGCACGGTGTTGAATATCAGAAGCGCGGCCGTGTACTGCTTCCAGTCCTGCGGTCCACTATCCAGCCGGTTCTCGAACCATCGAAAAAATCCGGGCGCATGGTACTTTCCGTCCATGATCCACGCGAGGTAACGGCTGAGGGGAATCGCCAGAAGCGTCGTGAAGACGAGCATCGAGATAGGAAGGAGCCACATAGTTAGTAACCTCTCCTGAAGTGGAAACTATTAGCGCCTAGAACCATTCCGGGCGAATCAGCGCGGCGAACAGGTACACAAACAAACACACGGCAACAACGGCAGTCACGTAGATCATCGTTTTACCTCAAATGTTCTCGCACGCGATAAGAAACGCGTAGCAAAGGGCCATGCTGACGATTCCCAACCCGAACATCGCAGGTAGCCAGATTGTCAGATTCATTTGATTCTCTCCTCCGTTCGATGGGGTAGTCAGCAAGAGCTATGCCTGAAAATTTAGCTTGGATTGCCTTGTAGAGGGGCAGCAGCGGAGCCCAAAGCTCTCAAAAATGAAAGATCGCGAACCTTCATTTTGCATTGCGGAACGATGGGCCGGGGACGCCAGGAGTCGGAGATCTCGATGGACCAGTCCGTGAAAAATTTAGAAGGAAATTAGGAATCTTGGGAGGTAACGAGCAGTTAGATCATTCGAACAGCGCACCGTCGCCTTCTGGCGCCAGCGGCTTCCTTACTGACGACCACCGGTGACGGACCCCGAGCGCTTGCCGCCCCCTCGAGGTCCGTCCGGCGGGTTTATTGAGGCTGACCGTATTTGTTCCTCAAGGCGAGGTTGATCTGCAGTACGTTGACGAACTTCTCACCGAAGAGCCCGCCGACCGGCGCGTCTGCATCCGCTTGGACCATCTGCTCGAT